>SLHZ01000046.1 GCA_007135895.1 Balneolales bacterium
TAGGATTGTTGCGGAAATTGGGAGTTTCTGCACCAACGGCATGGCTTTATTTGGAGGAAAAACTTTCTTTGGTGGCAGTTCTTTATTAACTTGCCCTATTAGCGAGCAGTCTTTTTTTCACCAGACCGGTGGCCATGAAAACAGCACTCTCCTTGCTAGCCCTTCTCCTCTGTGCACTCACTGTTCCGACAAATCCTGCCGCACAGCAAACCCGGGAATTCGATCTTGACGCCTACAAGCAATTTCTGGAACAGCACCAGAGTCTGTCCTACGACGGTCTTCTGGATCTGTATCCGTTTGATGAATTGCTCAGTGAATCACCTGCCCGCTTCCGTGACGCCCTCTATGCCGACACCTTGCAGCGCTTTTACCGGCTTAATGATCAGGAACTGGAACTGCTGGAGCGACACAGTTTCCTGGTAACCGACCGGGTCCGCTACCAAAGCTTCGGCGAGGCATTCTTCACCATCTACAAGCGCGACCTGCCCGTTTACCTGTCCAGCGATGCCATCCTGCACGCTCTGCACATGTCCTATTCCGAAATCCTGCAGAACCTGGAGCACTGGGAACTCAAACCGCGACTGGAACAACTCCTCGCCGGGCTCCACCGGCAGCTGCCGCTACTTGACGAAAAGTACGGCGACGACCGGATAATGATGCGCAGCCTGCGCGACATCGACCTCTATCTCACCATCCCGAGGCTGCTACTTGGACAATCGGCCGCCCCGTATTTCACTGAAAATGAGGCGGAAGTCGAGACGCTAATGGAACAGATCAACGAGCGCTCCATGTCCGACTATCCGCTTTTTGCGCATATCCCGAGAACCATCGATTTCAGCCAGTTCACACCGCGAGGACATTACACAAACAGCGATGCACTCACCCGCTATTTTCAGGCCATGATGTGGCTCGGCCGGACCGAGTTCTACCTTATCCTCCCAAAATCTGCGGCCTATAATTATCTGAGTGAAGAGGAGCGGAACAAGATCGCGCAGCGACAGACCATCAATGCCTATCTGATCCATGAGGCGCTTGCCGAACCCGAACTGATCCGCAACCTGCGGCAGATGGATCGTATTATCACCTTCCTGTCCGGCGAATCCGACAATGTCACTCCCGATCATCTCAATGAGTTGCAGCGCCGTACCGGATTCGACAAGGCGTCCGAACTCACCGATATGGATGTCTATCTGACCTTCCGCCGGCACTTGCAGCAGGCGCCTTACGCCTCCCAGCGCATCCTTTCACAAATCCTGGTAACCGATCCGGACACTCCGGATAACGTCGAGCCGGCTTCGGCCTTTCTGCTACTTGGTCAGCGCTTCATCATCGATTCGTATGTAATGGGCAACGTGGTCTACGACAAAGTTGCGAATCCCCATCGCATGCTCCCGAAAAGCGCGGATGTGCTCTTCGCCATGGGCAACAACGACGCGCTCGAACTACTCAAAAGAGAGCTGGAGTATTATGGCTACCAGAGGCAGCTGGCAGCGTTGCGCTACCTGATCGACAGTTACGATCATAACTACTGGCAAACCTCGTTTTTCAACTTGTGGCTGAATGTCATCCGGCAGCTGAACCCGCGGCAGGAACGCGAATCCTTTACGGATGACACATCCGATCAATTTGACAAACCCCGGCGTACCGAACTTCCGGAATTCATGCAAACCGAGGCATGGAGCCGGAAGACAATGACTACCCAGCTTGCCTCATGGGCGCAGCTACGGCATGACAACCTGCTTTACGGAAAACAGTCCTACTCGGTCGGACCCGTTTGCGAATACCCCCACACGTATGTCGAACCGGTTCCCCATTTCTTCCGGGCCATGAAACTGCTTGCAACAGTGGCCGGACAGGAGTTCGGGGAACTGCTCGGTGACGGGTGGATGCGCAACCGGCTCCTTAATTACTTCCGCACCCTGGAAGAAATCATGGACAAACTCGGACCGATCGCCCAGAAACAGATTGACGGTATCGACACCTCGCCGGAGGAGAAGGCGTTTCTGAAGGATATGCTCCATGAATCCAATATTTGCGGTAGCGAAATCACCGGCTGGTACAAGGACCTCTACTTTACCGGGGAGGACGGAGCACTGGAAAAAGATTATGTGGTAGCGGATGTACATACCTCACCGCTTGATGAAAGTGGTTCTCCGGTTGGATGGGTTTACCATGTCGGGACCGGTCCGCTTAACCTGGCGGTACTCACTGCCAGGCTCGGCGACGGCAAAACCTATGCCTTTGTCGGACCCGTGATGAGCTATTACGAACATGTGAGCGTGAATTTCAAGCGGCTGACGGACGAGGAGTGGGTGAGCATGTTCGAGGATGAACCGGCTCTTCGACCCGAATTTGTGGAAAGCTATCTGTTTGACTCCGGTGAGTTCTATTACGATAACCGGAATTTCGTCGTCTCTGCAGACCAGGATGACCGGACGCATCAGCCGGAATCACCGGGCCGGATCGTATTGCGACAAAATTATCCCAACCCGTTCAACAGCAGCACTACCATCCCCTTCCGGATTCCTGCCGATATGGCCAACAGTCCGGTGAAGCTGACCGTTTATGACATGCAGGGACGGCTGATCCAGACCCTGGTGGACAATCACTTGCCCGCCGGCAATTTCACGGTGCGATGGGAAGCGAATGCGGCAAGTGGCATGTACTATTATCGGCTGGAAGTGGCCGGACAGTCACAAACGGGTCAAATGACACTCATCAAATAAGGAAAATTTTCCCAAGAGTAAATAAAACTGGAAGAATAGTTCTACCCGTATGATCAAGGGCTTGCTACGTTAAACAAGGGCTTTCCTCGATTAACAAGGGTATGCTTCAGTGCAACCGGCCGTAGATATTACCGATGAGGATGAACAGCAGCCCGGCGCCCAGGGCGGCATAGGTGTGTTCGAGCGACGGGAGTCCGGCCCAGGAGAGCAGGATGTTACCCAGCAGCGCCACGGTGCCGCCGACAAAGGCGAAACGCACCCCCTCTACCCGTATCCAGCCCCGCAGGTAGATGCCCATGAGAATAACGACCGCACCGATGGCCCGGACCCCATAGGAGATATAGGCGGTATCCAGGATCGCACCGGTTCCATAGTACGCCAGCGGGATGGTCACGGCGTTGACCAGCAGCACCAGCCGGCGGGCGGTGATGATCAGAGCCGCGTCAGGGGCGGTTTTGTTGATCAGGCCGTGGTAAATATCCTTGGTGGCGATGGTGACCACGGCGAAGTTCACCGGACCAACCGTGGAAAGAATCGCCGCCAGGATCCCGGCCAGCGCGATACCGCCGAGGAGCGGGTGGATGAACTCGGGGGTGGTCATGAGCGTAGGCAGCACCATTTTCATCATCTGCGGATCCTGCAGATAAGGATGCGGGTCGAAGTAGCGGCCGGTACGGGCCATGAGCCCGAGCAGTGCCACCAGAATGCCGAACGGTGCGATGATCAGGGCCGACAGCACGGCCGCCTTGCGCGCCACCGACGCCGACCGGGCTGCGAATATCGGCTGGATACTGGCTTGTCCGGCCATACCGCCGAGTACCCCGCCCAAGATCAGGCTCCAGGCGAAGCCGATCCCCCCGCTGAACGGGTTGTACAGGTTTTCCGGTGCACCAAGGGTGACGAGTTCGGTGCGCAATGCGGCCGGACCCCCCGCATCTACCAAACCAATGCCCGCAGCCACACCGACACCGAGGAACATGACAACGACGTGGATGATACCCGTCAGGGCCAGGGCGTGCATGCCGCCATAGTAGGTGTACAGGGTGATCACAAACGCCGAAATCAGAATGGCGTTGCCCCACGAGAGGCCGAACATCGCCGACAGCACACTGGCGCAGGTCTGAAGCTGGACAAAAGCCAGCGTGACATAGGCCAGCAGGAACGCGACCGCCGAAATGGCGCGGGCCCGCTGACCGAATAGCAATTCCAGCATTTCACTGACGGTGTGCACCTGATTGCGGCGGTAGTGCCGGGCCACCGTGAAACCGATGATGACCATCCCGATAGCAGTGGATATGTTGTAAAGCACCGGCTGCATGGTCGCGGTACCGAAGGCGAGTTCGCTCACCCCAATAGTGCTCATGCCGCCCAGCCACTCTGATGCCACCACCACGGCACAGGCCACCACCCCCAGGTTGCGCCCGGCAATCAGATAGTCTGCAGACGACCGCGCCGCCAGTTTTTTGGTCAGAATGGCAAGCAGGGTGATCAGGAGGAAATATCCCGCGACCACCAGGAAATAGATGTTCATCGGACCGCTTTTCGTCTATTCCAAAAAGTAGCAATACGTAACAATGGCCATCGAAAAAAACAATAGCTCCCGGAAAACAATGGCCCTCGAAAACAATGGTCTTCGAAGAAGCATGGCCTTCGAAAAGCAGCAATTAAACAGCGAATGCGTCAGGGCTGCAGTTCGCGGATCTCGCCCAGCGCAGATTTCAGGTCGCTTTCCGTAAACTGATGGTCTGACAACGCGCCGGCAAAATAGTCCTCATAGGCTTTCATGTCAACGAACCCGTGTCCGCACATGTTGAACAGAATCGTTTTCTTCGTGCCCTCTTTTTTGGCCTGTTCGGCTTCGCGGATGACCTGGGCGATGGCATGTGTCGCTTCCGGTGCGGCTATGATCCCCTCGGCCCGGGCGAACACAACCCCCGCCTGGAAACACTCGAGCTGCTGGAGAGCCACGGCTTCGATCAGGTTGTCCTTGAGCAGCTGGCTGCAGAGTACGCTGGCCCCATGGTAGCGGAGACCGCCGGCATGAATGGCAGCCGGACGGAAATTGTGCCCCAGTGTGTACATCGGCAGTAACGGGGTGTAGCCGGCCGTATCCCCGAAATCATACAGGAACTCTCCCTGAGTCAGTTTGGGACACGACGCGGGCTCGACGGCGATGCATCGGGTGTTTTTCCCTTTGGTGATGTTCTGACCGATGAAAGGAAAGGCTATGCCGGCAAAATTGGACCCGCCGCCCAGCGGAGCGATAATGATGTCCGGATAATCCCCCGCTATCTCAAGCTGCTTTTCGGCCTCCTGGCCGATCACCGTCTGGTGCAGCAGCACATGGTTGAGCACCGAACCCAGGGCGTATTTGTTGGACTCATCCTGGACGGCCGTCTCAATTGCTTCGGATATGGCAATCCCCAGACTGCCGGGTGAGTCCGGATCGTCATCCAGGATATTGCGCCCTGCTTGGGTCCGGTTACTCGGAGAGGCATACACATCCGCCCCGAACGTATTCATCATGATCTTGCGGTACGGCTTCTGGTCGTAACTGATTCGAACCATATACACTTCACACCCCAGGCCAAACTGCGCGCAGGCAAAGGCCAGGGCCGTGCCCCACTGTCCCGCCCCGGTTTCGGTCACAATTTTTTTCACTCCTTCCTGCTTGTTGTAATAGGCCTGGGCCACCGCCGTGTTGGGCTTGTGCGATCCGCTGGGGCTCACCCCCTCGTATTTGTAATATATCTTCACCGGGGCATCCAGCATCTTCTCCAGTCCGTATGCACGATAAAGGGGCGATGGCCGCCAGATGGTATAGATATCCTGAACCTCGTCGGGTATTTCGATGTGGCGCTCGGCTGAAACTTCCTGACCGATAAGGCCCATGGGGAATATCGGCGCCAGATCCTCGGGGCCCACCGGCTGCCGGGTCCGGGGATTCAGCGGCGGCAATGGCTTGTTGGGCATATCGGCCGCTATATTGTACCAGTGTGTCGGCATCTCCGACTCATTCAGAAATATCTTTCTTCTATTCATGATTTCTCAGTCCTAATATTTCAGTCCTTTTTTTTATTATCCGGCCAGTTGATCCGCATGATTGGTCCGGATGTCTGATCCGGATGTCTGATCACGATGGTTAGTCCAGACGGTTGGTCCGGATGGTTGATCCGGGCCATTGGTCCGGACGGTTAACCCGGATGGTTGATCCGGAACAGGGGTCCTGCCTTGTTGCTCTTCCCCATTCACGCGATGGCAAATGTAAAAAAACGTCTAAGAATAACACATTTTTACGAAAAAAACATATATTTTCCAGAGCCTTGCAGTCACCTGTTTCTTGTAATCTCCCCGTATTTTTCAAGATGGATGCCAACGGGTCTCCTTGTCCAAGCCATCCATGACCACAGAAACTGATCATCATAAATCCTGATAAACATGAATCGATATACTCGTCTGCTTCCCTTGTTCCTTTTTCTCTTCTCTGCCTGGGCCTGCAGCCCGGCGCCATCCGATAGCCCACTTGCTGCAGTCGAACCCCCGGCACCGGAGGCCGTATCGGCAACGGTAACCGCACAGGCAACAGCTCCGGTCCTGCAATCGGGACTCTTTCTCGAAAACATGGATACCGGTGTAAGACCCCAGGACAATTTTTATCGTTTTGTAAACGGAACCTGGCTTGAACGGACAGAGATACCGGCGGACCGTGCCCGCTGGGGCAGTTTCGATGAACTGCGTGAACAGTCTGAAAAGCACGTACTGGAGATTATCCTTGAAGCGGCACAGACAGAGGCCGAACCCGGCTCGGATCTGCAAAAGATCGGCGACATGTACCGGTCATACATGGATACGGTCCGCATAGAGCAGGCCGGTCTGACACCATTGGATGATGTTCTACGGGAAATCGCGGCTATCTCTTCGCACGCGGAACTGAATGCTTTCTGGGGACGAAACATGGTCTTCCGTTTCGGCAGCCCTGTTGTCATGTTCGTCGGACAGGACCTACAGCAATCCGACCAGTATATCACCTCGGCGTCACAATCCGGATTGGGTCTGCCGGATCGCGATTTTTACCTGAACGATGATCCCCGCAGCCAGCAGCTCCGCAGCGCCTACCAGGATTATATCATGACATTATGGAGTGCCGCCGGATGGGACGACGGCAAGAGTGCCGCCGGTCGGATCATGGAACTGGAGACGCAAATAGCCGGCTATCACTGGACACGGGTCCGGAATCGTGACCGCCAGGCGACCTACAACAAGATGACCATCGAAACGCTTGCGGAAAAAGCGCCCGGGTTTGACTGGGGCCTCATGCTCCGGGAAGCGCAGCTCGGTGAAATCGAAGAGATCGTCATCCGGCAACCCGACTATTTCACGGCCTTTGCCGGCATGTGGAATGAGGTGGCACTTGACGACTGGAAAACCTATTTGAAGTTTCATCTGCTTCGCAGTTCGGCTTCCAACCTGAGCCGCCCGTTCGCCGACGCCCATTTTGAGTTCTACGGCCGGACTCTCAGCGGTCAGCAGGAACAGCGTGAGCGTCAAAAACGTGCCGTTTCAGCCGTGGAAAGAGTACTCGGCTTCATGGTTGGTCAGCAATACGTCGAACGCCACTATCCGCAGGAGGCGGCCGATCGCATGTCCGACCTGATCGACAACCTTCTCGTCGCATTCGAACAGTCCATCCGCGACCTGGAATGGATGACCGATGAAACCAAAAAAGAGGCACTCGCCAAACTCTCCACTTTCAATGCGAAGATCGGGTATCCCGAAGTCTGGCGGGACTACGAGTGTGTCGAAATACAGCCCGACGACCTGATCGGAAATCTGCGCCGCTCCGGTATTTGCGAATACGAGCGCAATATTGGTCAGCTGGGTGAAGAAGTGGACCGCGAACGTTGGGGCATGACTCCCCAGACGGTGAATGCCTACTACAGTGTGGCCCTTAATGAGATCGTATTTCCCGCCGCCATCCTTCAACCGCCTTTCTTTAATGTGGAGGCCGAAGACGCTGTTAATTACGGAGGCATCGGAGCCGTGATCGGACATGAGATATCCCACGGTTTTGATGACCAGGGCCGCCGATCCGACGGGGATGGCAATCTTCGCGACTGGTGGACAGAAGAGGACGAAGCACAGTTCCAGGCCCGCGCACAGGTCATGATCGATCAGTACGGCCAGTATAACCCCATTGACGACATGCATATCAATGGCGCCCTGGCACTTGGTGAGAACATTGCCGATCTGGGCGGTGTGAATGTGGCATTGCGCGCCTATCTGAACTCGCTCGGCGGTCAAGAGCCCCCCGTGCTCGACGGCTATACCGGGGTCCAGCGGTTCTTCATGGGCTGGGGCCAGATCTGGCGGATCCAGTTTCGTGACGAAGCGTTGCGCCGGCAACTTATTACCGGTCCGCATTCACCGGGTAAATACCGCGTTCTGGGCGTACTTTCGAACATGCCCGAGTTCTACGAAGCCTTTGGCGTGGAACCGGGTGATCCGATGTACCGGGATGAATCCATCCGCGTAAGGATCTGGTAGAAAAAACCGTCTTTTTTACTATTTTACGATGGCATCGTCCATGCATTATTCAACAGCATGCCCGGAAATCTTCACTCATACAGCGAAGACCACCGGACATGGCCGGACATGTATTATTCCTGTGTCATGCGCGGAGACCGTTGCCCATGCAGCAAAATCCATGGGATGCATAACCAGACCGCATGCCCGGAGACTCCATATCACTAATCATTGAATCAGAAGCCTATGTACGGATCCCTGAAATCATTTCTTGAAAACGAAATCCGGAACATCAAAAACGACGGACTCTACAAAGAGGAGCGAATTATTACCACTCCGCAGGACGCGGTCATTCGGACCGATGACGGCAGGGAGGTCCTGAATTTCTGCGCCAACAACTATCTTGGGCTCTCCTCCCACCCGAAAATTATCGAGGCGGCGCACCAGGCGATCGACGAGCGTGGATACGGCATGTCCTCGGTGCGTTTCATCTGCGGAACCCAGGATATCCACCGTATTCTGGAGCGAAAAATCGCCGATTTCCTCGGAATGGAGGATGCCATCCTCTACGCGGCCGCATTTGATGCCAACGGTGGCGTCTTTGAGCCGCTTTTCGGTCCGGAAGATGCCATCATTTCCGACCAGCTCAACCATGCTTCCATCATCGATGGGGTCCGCCTGACCAAATGCCGCCGTTTTGTTTTCAAGCACAACGATATGGACGATCTGGAGGCAAAACTAAAGGAAGCCTCCGACGCCCGGTTCCGGGTCATCGCCACCGACGGGGTCTTTTCGATGGACGGTACCATCGCCCAGCTGGATAAAATTTGTGATCTGGCCGAGCAATATGACGCCCTGGTTCTCAGCGATGAATGCCATTCCACCGGTTTTGTCGGCAAGACAGGACGGGGTGTACACGAACATTGTGGTGTGATGGGCCGCATGGATATCATCACCGGCACCTTCGGCAAAGCCCTGGGAGGTGCCTCCGGCGGCTTCACGGCAGCCCACAAGGAGATCGTGGATCTCTTGCGGCAGCGCTCCCGACCCTATCTCTTTTCCAACACCCTGGCCCCATCCATCGTGGGGGCTTCCATCGCCGTGCTGGACCTCATCGGCGCAACCAGCGAGCTGCGTGACCGGCTCGAAGACAACGCCCGGTATTTCCGGACCAGGATGACCGAAGCCGGATTCGACATCAAGCCGGGAGAGCACCCCATCGTCCCGGTAATGCTGTATGATGCAAAGGTGGCCCAGCAATTCGCGGCAAAGCTGCTCGATGAGGGGATTTATGTAATCGGCTTCTACTACCCGGTCGTCCCCAAAGGCCAGGCCCGGATCCGGGTCCAGCTCTCGGCTGTCCACGATCGAAGCCATCTGGACCGCGCCATTGAAGCCTTCTGCAAAGCCGGCAAAGAACTCGGTGTGCTAGGGTCATGAGCCCTTACCATAAATGACCCTTAACCATAAACGACTTTTTGCCCTAAGCAGCCCTTCTCCACTGGAGAAAACAGTACCCTTTACATTCCCAACCCGCAAAATCTTCCAAAAAAACATATCCGTTGGCTAAAAAGAAAGATAACATCCTCCTGACCGGTGCTGCCGGTCAGCTCGGCATTGAACTCACGGCACGGCTCCGGGAACAGGCGGATGTCGATAAAATCGTCCTTACCGATATCCGGCATAACCAGGCCCTGGCCGAAAACGGGATCTTCGAGACACTCGACGTGCTTGACAAGGATCGTCTTTGGGACACCTTGCAGCGTCACAAAATCAACAGGATCTACCACCTGGCCGCCATTCTTTCGGCCAGTGGGGAAAGCAATATCATGGCGGCCTGGAAACTGAACATGGACGGACTGCTCAATGTGCTCGATACGGCCCGGGAGATCAACGGATTTCGTGTATTCTGGCCCAGTTCCATTGCCGTCTTCGGTTCAGATGCCCAACGCCAAAACACTCCGCAGGACAGTCCGCTCAATCCTTCGACCGCCTACGGCATCAGCAAGGTCGCCGGTGAACAGTGGTGCGCCTACTACCACCGGCGCTTCGGTGTGGATGTCCGAAGCGTGCGATACCCCGGCCTGATCGGGTACCGGTCGAAACCCGGTGGCGGAACTACCGACTATGCCGTCGAAATTTTCCATGCCATCCATTCCGATGAACCGTACAGCTGCCCGCTTCAAGGTGACACGAGACTGCCCATGATGTACATGGATGATGCCGTCAGAGCCGCCATCGAACTGATGGAAGCACGTCCTGACGATATCCGCATCCGGACCAGTTACAATTTGGCGGCCATGAGCTTTACCCCCCGTGAAATAACGGAGGAAATCCGGCGGTACCACCCCGGTTTCCAAACAGAATACGAGCCCGACCATCGGGAAGAAATTGCATCCAGCTGGCCGGAGAGTATAGATGACCGGGCGGCCCGCGAGCAATGGGGCTGGGATCATGAGTTTGATCTGAAAGCCATGGTCCGGATCATGATCCATCAGTAAGCACCATTTTTTCCGGATAAAAAATTTATTTACTTTGCCTTAAACCGAGGGCTTGTTATATCCTACATCATTTGTTCCTTCAATACCACAACGGAGGTTGCCTGCTATGAAAATGTCCCGAATTTCCGGTGTTGGCCGCTATGTCCCGGAACGTATCGTCACCAACAGGGAATTGGCCCAAATATTGGATGTAGAAGAAGAATGGATTGAAAAACTGACCGGCGTCAAGCAACGCCACTGGATTACAGAAGGCGTAAAACTGAGTGATATGGCCCGAAGTGCCGCTCTGCAGGCTATCGATCAGGCCGGCTTGCGCCCCCAGGATATCGGTCTCGTCATTTTTTCCACTTTGAGTTCGGATCACATGTTCCCGGGTGGCGGCTGCCAGCTTCAGGAACAGCTGGACATGGGAACTGCTCCGGCCATCGATATCCGCAATGTCTGCAGTGGCTTCATCTACGGCCTCTCCATCGCCGACCAGTATATCAAGACCGGGATGTATCAGCATGTTCTTCTTGTCGCGGCCGAGCTGCAAAGCACCTCTCTGGACCTTACCAACCGCGGTAAAAACATATCCATTCTTTTTGCTGACGGGGCCGGAGCCGCCGTTATCAGCGCCACCGACCGGGAGGAACCCGGCATTCTCAATACTCAGATCTACGCCGAGGGAGCACATTTCAAAAAACTTTGGGCCGATGCACCCTCACCCAATGATCCCCGGCGCCTGACCAAAGAGCTGATCGATTCCGAGAGAATCTATCCCTACATGGACGGCCGTACGGTCTTTAAACATGCCGTGACACGATTTCCCGAAGCAATTCTGGAGTCGCTGGAAAAAGCCGGTAAAACAGTGGACGATCTAAAGCTGATTATTCCCCATCAGGCTAACCTGCGCATTACGGAGATGACCGTCCGGAAACTGAAGATTGAAAAAGAGAAAGCCTACAGTAATATCGAATACTACGGCAACACAACCTCGGCATCCATTCCCATCGCCTTGAGTGAAGCGCATGAGAAAGGCCTGATTCGTGAAAACGACCTGGTCTGCCTGGTGGCCTTCGGCGCCGGATTTGCCTGGGGATCAGCCCTCATTCGCTGGCAAGACTGAGTCCGGTCAGCCCCCATTCTCGGGCAAAGCCGATTCCGGTCAGCTTCTATTCGCTGGCAAGGCTGAGTCTGATCAACCCATATTCACGAGCAAAGCCGATTCCGGTCAGCTTGTATTCGCTGCAAAAGCTGAGTCTGGTCAGTCCCCATTTACGGTTAATGCTGAGTCGAGTGAGAGTCCTCTTTTGAGCAGTTCCCGTCGCTCACGGGATATGCCGATCACTACAGCCGGTACCACGAAGAGAGTGAGCAGCGTGGCAAAGGCGAGTCCGCCTATAACCGATTTGGCCAGAGGGCTCCATGTCTCCGATCCGGCACCTATTTCAAGCGCCAGCGGGATCATGGAGAAGATGGTGGTCATGGCCGTGAGCAGGATCGGACGCATACGGCGCCGGCAAGCCTGAAGAAAGGTGATCAGGTAGATGCGATCGGCCGACCGGCCGGTACCCAGCAAGCCTTTGCCCGTCCGCTGATGGATATAGTCCACCAGAACAATACCGTTATTGACCACAATGCCGACCAGTATCACGATACCGATATAGGCCGGTACACTGAGCGGGGTATTGGTCACGAACAGGAAGAGCAGCGAACCAAAGAAAGCAAGCGGTACGGTAAACATAATGATGAAGGGGTCCCGGAAGTTTTCGAACAGTGACGCCATGACCATGTAGGTGAGCAGCAGCGCAAACAAAAAGGCAATGCGCATCTCACGGGCACTGTCATCCTGAAAACGCATTCGACCGCTGAAATCATAGCGATAGCCATCGGGCAGAACGATATCATTGGTGATGATGTCATCGATTACACGGCGGTACTGATCATGCTCGGCCCGAACGTTGACGCTCAGATCAAGCACCACTTCCCGGTCACGTCGTGAAATGCGCTGCAGGCTCTCCACCAGGTGGAATTCACCGACGGCCGTAATAGGCACACGAACATCCCCGAATTGGAGCAGCTCCATGGCAAAAAGGTCCTCGCGGTTCTGAAACCGGTCCCGCTGGTTTCGAACTTCTATAGGTATTTCACGTCCCTCTTCCAGGAAGAAACCGGCCCGGCTTCCCCGTGCCTGCGTACCGAAAGCGCTGGCCACTTCCATTGTGCGGACATCCATCCGCGCGATCCGTTCACGGTCGGGATGAAATTCAATCTCAGGACCGGGTCGTGATCGCGGGTTGCTCACCGATATCACTTCGGGTTCCTGCTTAAGGCGGTCTTCGATCCGGTACGAGAGCTCGCGAAGCGTCGGCATATCCGGCCCATAGAGGGTCATCTGAATGCCCCGGCCGGTGCCCCAGCGTCCGCCCCGCATTCCACCCGGACCAGAGCCGGAGACCGATACATTGAGCTCCACATCGGGATCATCAAACATCTGTTCGACCTGGGTTATGAGCTCCTCGGTCGAACGGCGGCGCTCACGATGATCGGTAAGCAGAACCTTCATCTGTCCCAGGTTGCTCTGGGTGGACCAGCGCTGACGGCCTATGCTCGTAATGACGGTCCGGACTTCCGGCAGTTCCAGCAGCCGGTCGGTATACTCCCTCAACCGGTCGGCCGTGGTGACCAGCTGGGTTCCGGCCGGCAGTTCGACCCGCATGTCAAACTCACCCGTATCGCTTTCCGGAAAGAATTCACCCGGTATCGCCCGGAAGAAATAGAAGGAACCGCCCACTACCGCCACCACGAACAGTGCCACTACATATTTACGCCTCAGTATCCAGAAAAGGATCTTCCCGTAGTTGTTCTCCACCCGGGTAATCAGGCGGAACATTCGGTTCTTCTGACGAAACTGACCCGTTTTCATCACCAGTGACGCCAGAACCGGTATGAGAATGATGGAGGCCAGGAAGGAGCTGGTGATGGCAATCGAAATCGTCAGGGCCAAGTCGCGTGTCACGGTTCCGGTGACTCCGCTAACCCCCAGGATGGGAATAAAAACAGCCAAAGTGGTAAGGGTGGAACCAAGCAGGGCTCCGGCCACTTCGTTGGTTCCCTCCAAAGCTGCCCGGAAGCGGTCATGGCCCTGAACCAGCTTGTAGGCAATGCTTTCGGTCACGACAATGGAGTTGTCGACCAGCAAGCCGATAGCCAGGGCGAGTCCGGTAATGGAGATGATGTTGAGGGTGATGCCGGCAAAATACATGGCGGCAAATGTGGCGGTGATGGAGACCGGAATGCTCATCGCCACCACAAAGGCGATGCGCCAGCCGCCCATGAAGAGAAGCAGGATCACCACAACCACCGTCAGTGCGATCAATGCCGACTGCGCCAGATTATTGATCGAATTTTCGATGAATTCGCCTTCGTTGCTGAGCACCTGCATGCTGACACTGGCCGGAAGATGTTCGGCCATCGCATGCATCTGGTCCAGCACCGCTTTGGCTACATCCAGGGTATTGGCATCGGACTGTTTCTGAATCTGGACGGTCACACTGTTCTTGCCGTTGACCTCCTCCAGGGAGTTGATATCGGCATAGGTGTTCTCCACACGGGCCACATCGCCCACGCGTATCGGGACCCCGTCACTGGTGCGCCGTACGATGGTCTGCGCGATCTCATCGGTGGTCCTGTAAATCGACTCGGCACGAATGGAGTAGGTAATGCGATCGGTGACCAGACTTCCGATGGGCCGGTTGACATTGTTGTTGCGAATGGCGGACATGACCTGGGATGGAACTACCCGGTGCCGGCTCATCGCTTCGGGATCCAGGCTCACATAGAAGTTCCGCTGCAGGCCGCCACGGGTATCGGCTGAGGCCACTCCGGGGATCCTTTCAAAACGGGGCTCAATGAAATCAATCGACAGCCGCCGCAGTTCGTCCAGTCCCAGCACCGCCGACTCCACACTGAGTTGCATGATGGGTGATCGGTCCGGATCAAACTGGAATATGATGGGTTCGTTGGCTTCACGGGGCAGCAAAGGCCGTATGCGATCCATGGCCTCACGGACTTTCATTTCGGTGGACTGAATATGGACGCCCGATTGAAGCCGCAATATGATAAAGGCGCCGCCACGCCGCACATTCGACTCAAGCTGGTCGATCCCCTCGACCCCCATGATCGCCCCCTCAATGGGTTCGACGATGAGCCGGCTCATATCATCCGGGGCTACGTTGGAATAATTGACCGATACGGCCAGGACCGGAATGTTGAACTCCGGCATGAGTGTCACCCTGAGATTCGTCAGCGAAAACAGCCCGAAACCCATGACCATGATCGACATCATGAAAACGGTGACAGGCCGCTTCAGAATACGTTCGGTTATGGTGATTTTTCTCATGGCTCTGGTTGTTGTGATTCCGGAGTAACCTACTTTTCAATTTCAAAATAGCGGTCGCTGGCCGACAGCGGGTCTTCTTTGTTGACCGACGCGAAGCCGGCTTTTTCCACCAGGCGGTTGACCAGGTTGAACATGCAAGGTACGGCAAAAAGCATCAGCACCGTCGACATGAACAGGCCTCCGATTACCGTGCGGGCCATCGGGCTCCATGTCTCCGCTCCGGCGCCCAGCTGCAGGGCCAATGGCGTCATCGCCAGGATGGTTGTCAGCGCCGTCATGAGGATAGGCCGCAAGCGACGGGTAGCTCCGTTGACAATGGCCTGAAGGCGCTCCTGTCCGCGCGCCTGTAAAATCTTGATATAGTCGATCATCACAATGCCGTTATTGACGACAATCCCGGTCAGCAGGACCAGGCCGACCATGGCCGTCACGCTGATGGGCGTTCCGGTGAGCCAGAGCATGATCAGGACACCGGTCAGGGCCAGCGGTATGGTCACGATGATGATCAGGGGCTCAATCAGGCTCTCAAACTGGGAAGCCATCACCATGTAGGTCAGAAAACCGGCAATCAGGAAGGCGATCATGAGATAGTAAAAGGATGCCTGCTGGTCTTCTGCGGCACCTCCTACTTCATAGCGGTAGCCCTCGGGCCAGTGCATGCCATCCAGCGCCGCCCGGGTCATTTCGGTGGCCGATCGCAGGTCCACGCCGCTGAGATCGGCATTGATCTCAATCATGCGCTCCTGGTTGATCCGGTGGATGCTGGAAGGACCTGTCACCCGGTCGATGCTGGCCAGGTTTTTCAGGGGCATCC
The DNA here is from genome assembly GCA_007135895.1 of Balneolales bacterium. Lineage (GTDB taxonomy): Bacteria > Bacteroidota > Rhodothermia > Balneolales > Natronogracilivirgulaceae > SLHZ01. The sequence goes on from SLHZ01000046.1 coordinate 15,949, forward strand.
AGCCCCCGGCCGGCGTGCGGATCTGGATCTCGTCGAGCAAGCCCGAATGAGCACGGTCATAGGGATCCAGTTGCACAAGTACCTCAAATTCCACTCCCTGGTCGACAAATGTGGTGGCCACATCACCGCGAACGGCATTGCTGACCGCAGTGGTCACCTGGGCGGTGGTCATGCCCACCCGCGATATCCGCTCACGATCCATGTTGATACGAAGCTCTGGTCGTCCCTGATCGGCAGAGCTGAAAAGACCGGCCACACCGGGGATCTGCTGCATCCTCGAGATAGCAGTAAGGGCAAGATCACTTCTTGTTTCAGGGTCAAAACCGTAGATATGGACGATCAGGCCGGTTTCACCATCCGGACTCAGCGGATCCTCCCTTAGTTCACGGATATTGACCGATGGCACTTCCCCGAGCTTGTCCAGCAACTGCGCCGTTATTTCGAACTGACTGCGGGAGCGCTCGCCCACGGGAACCAGTTCAATGCGAACCACTCCTCTGTTACCGCCGGGATTATCGGCTCCTTCAATGCCGATCTTGTCGCCATAATCGGATACCAGTAAACGCAGTTCGGGTACTTCACGGGTAACAATCGCCTCAATATGGCGGAACGTCCGCTCCAGCTCAAACAGATTGACGCCCGGCTCACGCTCTACCTCCAGGACGATCTTGTTCTCGTCCACACTGGGAAAGAATTCCCCGCCAAGCTGGTAGAAAACCGGTATGGATGCCAGCAGCAGACCGAAAGCGATGAGTACGGTGGTACCACTGTACCGTAACACCCCGCCAATGGTGCGGCGATAGCGGTCTTCCAGCCGGTCAAAGCCGTTTTTGAGCATTTCAGCGACTCTTCGTCCCAATCGTCGCATGAGTATGCGGATCCGACCGAACAACAGGTCGCCAAGTCGCTTGAATCCCGCTTTAAGCCCGTTGCGCATCCGGTCTATGCTGCGGCTGCGCGGATGCGGTTGCTGTTCTTCCTCACGGCCTTCCTGAGCCGACTTCTGGTCGTCGCCACGGCTGGCCGGAGCCGGTTGCTCACTACCCCTCTGACCCGCCTGCCGGCTCTCCTCCCGGATAAAAAACCGGGATGCCATCACAGGGATGAGTGTCAGGGCGACCAGAACGGAAATCACCAGGGCAAACGAAACCGTGAGGGCCAGGTCGCGGAACAACAGTCCGGCTATTCCCGGCACGAATAGCACAGGCAGAAAAACGACAAGGGTGGTGAGGGTGGACATCAACACCGGACCGGAGACTTCGCGGGCACCGTTGACCGCCGCTGTTTTGGGGTCTTTGCCGTCTTCACGGAAACGGAAGATGTTCTCCAGTACGACCACCGCGTTATCCACCACCAGACCTACCGCCAGTGTCAGACCGGACAGCGAAATGATATTCAGACTTACGTCGGCCCAGTGCATGATGCTGAAAGTAGCCGTAATCGACACGGGAATGGAGATGGCCACAATGAGGGAGGAGCGCCCGCTCCGCAGAAACAGCAGGAGCATGAGCATGACCAGCAAGACGGCCTGAAAACCCGTACGGATCAGGTTCCGAATGGACATTTCGATAAAATCGGCCTGGTTGGTTAGAACATCGAGATAAACACCCGGCGGCAGAATGGTACGCAGATCGTCCAGGGCTCTCATTACCCCGCCGGCGGCCATAACCACATTGCTGTCGCTCTGCCGGTAGATATTGATGATGACACCATCGTTGCCCTGAACCCTTACGTTGCCGATGGGCTGGGCGATTCCGTCTTCGACCCGGGCGACATCCCGGAGATAGACCGGATTGCCTTCATGCGTACCGACAATGGTATTCCGGATCTGCTCAATATTGCGGAAATCACCCACGGTCCGCAGCGAATAGGTGGTCTCCCCTTCTTCGAGCTGGCCGGCGGGTACCTGGATGTTTTCCTGACGCAGCGTGGAGGCAATTTCCGCAATGTCAAGATTATATGTCCGCATGCCGGCATTGCTAACCCGGATATTGATCTGACGGTCGTACCCCCCTGCCGTGGCGGCCGAAGCCACACCACTTATCCGTTCAATCCGCTGCTCAAGCTGCTGCGTAGCGATGGTGCGCAGTTCACGGGGACTCCGCGTGGCCGATGTGAGCGTAAGCACCACCACCGGTTCATCATTGGGGTCATAGGAGAAAACCACCGGCTGCTCCGCATCCTGCGGAATACCCCGGCGAATCATGTCCAGACGCTTGCGGACCTCCGTTTCGGCAAAAAAGAGATCGGTACCCCAGTTGAAATTCAGACGAACCACCGACGCTCCCTGACTGGAAAGCGAACGGACTCGCTGAATGCCCGAAACGCTGCCTACCGCTTCTTCGATCGGACGGGTAATAAGCGCCTCCATGTCTTCCGGAGCTACTCCCTCGTAGGTGGTGTACACCGTAACGGTGGGAAACGTCACATCCGGATAGAGATTAAGCCGGAGATTGGTCAGGCCGAAAACACCAAAACCAATGAGAATGAGACTCATCATCAGAAAGGTGACCGGCCTCTTAACCGCCAGAAGGGATAGATTCTTCATGATTGAATATATTCTGCCTCAGGGCTTTTATTCTCGTGCTCTTGCTGCTTGTCCTTCCCCTCTTCCGGTTCTTCTTTCACCCGGGGACTCGTTTTCAGCGGTCTGAGACCTTTCACCAGAAGGCCCATTTTCACCCGCTTGTGTCCGGTCACCAGAAGACCTATTTTCACCTGCCGGAGGTTTTCCATCACCAGATAGTTCCTGCTCCGCACTTCGGCGATCGAGGCCGGCTACACGGATCCTGCTCCGGTCACTCAGGTTGCGCTGACCTGTTATGATCAGCTGATCATCCTTCTGCAAACCGGAGACCACCTCGACACGTTCACCTTGCTGCAGGCCCAGTTCGAGCTGACGCTGACGGGCGAGGGTATCGCCCTGAGAAACAAAAGCGACATAATTGCGCTGTATTTCCACCGTGTTGGTTTCGGGATTGATGTAGGTCTCAATCTGTTCGATCATCGCGGAACGGGGAATGACAACGGTGTTCTCATGTGTAATGATCGTAATGCGGGAATCGACCAGGGCGCCCTGGTGGACCGACGGCCCCGCATCGGTCAAAGTCACCACTACTTCACCCAGTCCACTGACCGGATTGAGTTGCGGACTGATGCGTGATATGATCCCATCGGCGATCAGGCCGTCACGGTTCGAAAGGCGCAATGCCACCGGCATGCCAATGCGAACCGCCTCCCAGTCCTGCATTGGGAGAAACAGCCTGGTTTCATAGCCTACCAGATTGGCCAGTTCAAAGACCGTATCGCCGGTCCGGGCGAGATCACCCACCGCGATGGAACGGCTCAGAACCACCCCGTCGACAGGAGACAACAACTCGGTGTTCTTCAGGTTTTCTCTGCTCTGGGTAAGGGCCGCCCTTGCCGATTCGTACTGCGCACGGCTGCTCTGGTAGGCTGAACGGGCATTGTCATACTCACTTTGACTGCTGGCACCGCGTTCAAAAAGACGCGTCTGCCGGACATAAGTGACGCTGTCTCGTTCCAGTGAGGACCGGCTTTGCCGAAGCTGGGCCCTGGCCTGTTCCAGGGCATCCCGAAGCGGAACGTCATAGATTCGTGCCAGTATATCACCCTGGCGGACCGAATCGCCCAGGTCAACATATATATCCGTAATCCGGTTGCTGACCTGGGGTATGATGGCTACCACATCACGGGCCTGGATAGTACCAAAAGAGCGGACCTCATCGGATATGTTTGACGTTGAGACCGGTGCGGTTTCAACACTGATGGCTGGACGGGACATCTGGCCCCACGGTCCGGCAGCACCGGGACGTCCCGGGGGCTGGCCTGCGTCATCGTTGCCGCCGCCACAACCAGACAACAGCACAACGGATGCCGCAAGTACCGGAAGGAGGATCTTTGCGGGTATCAGAGATAAGGGAGTTCTCTTCAAGCGGTTCAAGGGATTGTATTTTGTTCGGGATGGATTTGTATACTATCGTGAACCATAAACGTCAATTTATCCCGAAACGTTTGCCGTTCAAATTATTTTAGGCATGTTTTACAACATGTAACAATACCCTCACGGCACGATAAAGAGTTCCAGCAGTTTATTATCTATGGCTTTACAAGTCTGCTGATCATCCCGTTGAAAATAAAAAAGTGAAAAGGAAGCACCACCAGCCAGTAAAGGCGCCCCAAAACGCCGCGAGGCCGAAACGTGGCAACCTGAACCAGTTTACTCTCCTTCACCTGGAACTCCAGCCAGGCTTCACCCGGAAGTCGCATCTCGGCATACAGCAACAGGCGTCCGTCTTCCTTATCTGCCAATAGCACCCTCCAGAAATCCAGCGTATCACCACTGTGAATCGTATCAGCAGAGGTGCGCCCCCTGCGCAATCCCACTCCTCCGATAAGCTTGTCTGCCAGGCCACGAATCCGCCACAGCCAGTTGCCATAATACCAACCGGTATCTCCACCGATAGCCCATATCCGATCCAGGACGGCCTCACGGTTTTCAAACGGACGCTCTTTATAATCTCTGAAGCATCCTTCTACCGGAACCTGCACAAACTTCGAAAGGCCACTGCCCATCCGCTCGCTCAGCTGGCCACTGATCATGGAATCTTTCCAGCTTGAGAGAATGGCATTCTGATCAATTTTGCGAAATGCCAGCGCCACGGCCTCACTATAGGGTATGAGTGTGATCCCCAGATCGTCAGCCAGCGTATTTGGACGGCAGGTTACATCCACCTTCATGCTGTCTACCAGTTTCACCGCCAGGGAATAGCTCGTCGATGTAATGAAATAGAGCCAGTAAGACGATAAACGCGGGCTGAAGACCGGTACGGGTATGATGATCCGGCGAAGCCCCCTCACCTTCGCATAGCCCTGAAGCATTTGATGGTAGTTGAGGATTTCCGGACCACCGATATCATAATTCCGGCCATAGGAGGGCTCGTGAAATAGAACTCTTTCCAGATACTGCAGAACATTGCGTACGGCTATGGGCTGCGAACGGGTTTTTAGCCATTTTGGTGCGATCATAACCGGTAGCTTCTCAACCAGATCGCGTATAATTTCAAACGAGGCGCTTCCTGAACCAATGATTATACCGGCTCGCAATGTTGTCAGGGCATAGAACTCTGAATCGAGGATTTCTTCAACCTTCTTTCTTGAACGCAGATGTGCCGAGAGAGATTCCTCATTGGCAATGCCACTGAGATAGACTACATGGCGAACCTGTGTCCTCTGCATCGCAAGAGAAAAATTGCGGGCAGCCCTCTGCTCCAGTTCCTCGAAATCACCAGACCGTGACGACATGGAATGGATCAGGTAGTAGGCCCCTTCAATATCATCAGGTATAGACCTGAGCGATTCGGGCTCTAAAAAATCTGCTTCTACCACCTGGACACGATCGTGGTGGTGAGCATCAAGCTTTAGACGCTGCTTGTCGCGCACGCAACACACCACATCGTGTCCGTTCTCGAGCAGTACCGGCAAGAGCCGCTTTCCTATGTAGCCGGTAACTCCCGTAAGCAGAATTTTCATGGCAATGCCATTTTTACCCCATATAGGGATACTTCCAGGAGACCGGTGGGTCGAAAACCTCTTTGATGGAACGGGCCGAAAGCCAGCGCAGCAGGTTCTGACGGCTTCCCGCCTTGTCGTTGGTGCCCGAACCCCTCGCACCGCCAAAGGGCTGCTGGTCAACCACCGCGCCGGTCGGCTTGTCATTGATGTAAAAGTTGCCGGCGGCATTGCGGAGAGCATCGGCCATCTGCTTCAGGATGTAACGATCCCGTGCAAAAATGGCGCCGGTAAGACCGTAGGGCGATGTTTGGTCGCAAAGTTGCAAGGTCTCTTCAAAATCCTTGTCCTTGTAAACATATACCGTGAGAACCGGACCGAAGATCTCCTCGGTCATGGTCTGGAATTGCGGATCGCTGGCCTGAATAACCGTTGGCTCCACGAAATAACCCTCCTTGTCGTCACATCCACCACCGGCCAGTATTTTGGCATCGCCCGATTTGCGGGCATATTCGATATACTCGCTAATGGTGTCGAAGGCACTTTTGTCGATAATGGCGCCCATGAAGTTCCGGAAGTCACTGACGTCTCCCATGCGGATCTGAGCCGTTTCATCCAGGAGTTTCTTCCGAACGGTTTTCCACATCGATTCCGGAACATACATTCGGGAAGCGGCCGAACACTTTTGCCCCTGGTATTCAAAAGCACCTCTGACAGCGGCGGTTACCACCTGATCGGGATCCGCCGAGTTGTGTACGAAGATGAAATCCTTGCCGCCGGTCTCACCCACGATACGCGGATACGTACGGTAGGTTTCCAGCCGTGAGGCGATTTTTTTCCATAGATAGTTGAAGGTGGCGGTTGATCCGGTGAATTGCAGTCCGGCAAAGTGTTCGCTTTCCAGGACAGGGTCGCCGACGGCGGATCCGGAGCCCGGCACAAAGTTGATCACCCCATCGGGCAGTCCGGCCTCCTTGAGCAGCTGCATGACAAAATAGTTCGAATAAACCGCGCTGGTCGCCGGTTTCCAGACCACCACATTGCCACACATGGCCATCGATGTGGGCAGATTACCGGCTATGGCCGTGAAATTGAACGGTGTAACCGCAAAAAGAAATCCCTCCAGCGGCCGGTATTCCACCCGGTTCCACATCCCCGGCGGGGAACTGGGCTGATCGGTCATAATTTCCGTGAGATAGCGCGCATTGAAGCGGAAGAAATCGGCCAGTTCACCCACCGCCTCTATTTCCGATTGATGGGGGGTCTTGGACTGGCCCAGCATGGTGGCGGCGTTGATCAGGTAACGCCATGAACCGGTCAGGATA
>SLHZ01000198.1 GCA_007135895.1 Balneolales bacterium
CATGGCCTCCATATCGCGGCCTGCCAGTCCGCCATAGGTATGTAAACCCTCGTAGACGACCACCAGGTTCCGGGCCTCCTCAAAGATATCCCAGTCGTTGATGGCAAGGAAACCCCCGATGTTCACCAAGGCATCTTTTTTGGCACTCATGGTGGCGCCGTCGGTCAGGTCACAGATCATCCGGACAATCTCGGCAACCGTCTTTTCTTCAAAGCCGGGTTCTTTCTGCTGGATGAAATAGGCGTTTTCCGCCACTCTCGTCATATCATGAATAATCGGAATGCCATGCTTTTGGGTCAGCTCACGCAACTGCCGCAGATTCTCCATTGAGATAGGCTGACCGCCAGCCATGTTAACCGACGTCGCCATACTCACATAGGGTATCCGGTCGGCGCCGTGTTTTCGTATCAGATCCTCTAGTTTTTGCAGATCCACATTCCCCTTGAAAGGATGCTCATTCACAGGGTCGTGCGCCTCATCAATGATGATATCGGCAAAAGACCCGCCCGCGAGCTCCTGATGCAGCCGCGTTGTGGTGAAGTACATGTTGCCCGGAACGATATCCCCCTGCTTGATCATGATCCTCGATATCAGGTGCTCGGCCGCACGGCCCTGGTGCGTCGGAACCAGATAACGATACCCGTAGTACTTCGTAACAGCCTCTTCCAGATTGTAATAGTTGCGGCTTCCGGCATAGGCCTCATCTCCCAGCATCATGCCCGCCCACTGCCGGTCACTCATCGCGGAGGTGCCGCTGTCGGTAAGCAAATCAATGTACACATCATCCGATCGAAGCAGGAAGGTGTTGTAACCGGCCTCTTCGATCGCCTTCAGACGGTCTTCACGAGTTGTCATTTTGACCGGTTCCACCATCTTGATCTTGTAGGGCTCCGCCCAGGAGCGTCTTTTGAGTGTCTTTTTCTTCATCGTTTACACCTCTGAATGGTTTATGGGATCCTCTTAAAGGAAATGTTGTGTTCCGGATGGAAATCCGGGACCTTCGATTAAACAATTCGGGTCTTTCGGTTGGAAATCCGGGGCCTTCGATTAAACAATTCGGGTCTTTCGGTTGGAAGCCCGGGGCCTTCGATTGAGCAATTCGGGTCTTCCGGTTGCAAATTCTGGGCCTTCGGCCGGAAATAATTGCCGATACAGCAAGTCACGAAATACCCCTGGGCAATTTAGGACTTCGGCAACAAAAAACCCGAGAAAAAACCGGGAAAAATAGAGCGGCATCAGACGGCGTTCTGCCATTGACCGATCATGCTTGCCTTCCCGGTCCCAAGGGTGTAAATTCCCTGTCCAACGGGTCGGTCCGACACCCATTACATAACGACCCATTCATCTTGAAAAACTATAAGGAGCGTATATGGCAACCCACAGAAAAAAGGTCATTATCATTGGAGCCGCAGGCCGTGATTTCCACAACTTCAACACTCTTTACCGGAAGGATGAAGCCACCGAAGTAATTGCCTTCACCGCTGCCCAGATCCCTGATATTGATGGGCGCATCTACCCTCCCGAACTCGCCGGACCCCTTTATCCTGATGGAATACCCATACACGCGCAGTCCGAACTGCCCGAAATGATCAAAGACCGCGAAGTGGACCTCTGCCTGTTTTCATACAGCGACATATCTTATCACGAGGTCATGAGCCTGGCCGCCCTGGTCAACACCGCCGGAGCCGATTTCATGCTGGCCGGACCAAAACATACCATGATTGAAAGCCATAAACCGGTCATAGCCATCGGGGCGGTCCGGACAGGGTGCGGCAAGAGCCAGACCTCCCGGAAGGTCATTGAAATACTCATGGAAAAAGGCAAGAAAGTGGTGGCGGTCCGGCACCCAATGCCCTATGGGGATCTTGTTGCACAAAAGGTACAGCGCTTTGAAACCATTGACGATCTGCACAGGCATAACTGCACCATCGAGGAGATGGAGGAGTACGAACCTCATGTAATCCGTGGCAATGTGATCTACTCAGGTGTCGACTATGAGGCCATTCTGCGTGAAGCGGAAAAAGAGACGGATATCATCGTCTGGGACGGAGGCAATAACGACCTGCCTTTTTACCGGCCTGATCTCATGATCACCGTCACCGATCCGCACCGGGCAGGCCACGAACTGAGCTACTTCCCGGGAGAGACCACGCTTCGCATGGCCGATATTGTCGTCATCAATAAAATCGACACGGCCGCTCCCGACGGTATCCAGCAGCTCCGTATCAACATTGAAAAGGTGAATCCGAAAGCCGTTATTGTCGATGCGGCATCCCCCATCACCGTCGATCATCCCGAACGAATTAAAGGGAAGAAAGTGCTTGTAGTGGAAGACGGGCCAACCCTGACCCATGGACACATGAATACCGGAGCAGGCACCGTGGCGGCCATCAAATACGGCGCCTTGCAGCGCATTGACCCCCGGCCCTACGCTACCGGGAAGCTGCTCGACACCTTCAGGACCTATCCGGATATCGGAATGCTTCTGCCGGCCATGGGCTATGGAGAACAGCAGATCAAGGACCTGGAAGCCACCATACGGGCAGCAGAGTGTGATACGGTCATCGTCGGAACACCTATCGACCTGTCCAGGGTAGTGAGTATTGATCAGCCCGTTGCCAAAGTGGGATATGAACTCCAGGAAATCGGTCATCCCACCCTTGACGAACTGCTTGACACTTTCGTTGAAAAGTTTTTTTAATTTTTTTTACAAAAGGACACCAAACTTTTCATCATAACGGCCGATAAAGCGGATAAGGGACAATCGCCCACAGCGATTGCCCAAGCAGAATCCTTTAGAAAAAAATCTATTTCAAACCGTAAGGATCATGGAGTCCGGGTCTGATTTGAGATGTGATAACATCTGAAATCGCCATGCCATGCCGTTATGAAGCAAAAACCCAACAGTGAACAGGATATTTCAATGTGCCCGAAGGCTTTCGCCGTGTTTATCGCATCACGGGCCGGCCTGACTCTGGTACATACACCGGACGGCTTCATGATTGATTATGCTCTTCGGGATGAAGAAACCGGTGATATAGAAGCGTGGCTGAATGTCATTTGTCAGGACAGCCAGCCGTCCCGGGATTTCCTGTTAAGTCTCGCCAAGTGGAATAGCGCAATCAAGCTGATCCGTCGGATCGGAAAACCGTTTCTCCTGGCCTACCGTTTTCAGAACCAGGACTTTGTTCTGCAGATTCAGAAAGAAAACATCCCGCTTGTGCTTCTGTGTGAAAATGGATCGGACGCTCCTTTCGTTCGTATACCGAACAAACTCTTCCAGGTGCTGGCGTATCACTGATCAAAGCAGTGCCTGGCAAGGCCTGCTTTCGGAGTCCAGCCCTGCTCCCTGAGTTCAGTCCGGCTCTGCTCCCGGAGTTCAATTCAGCCCTGCTCCCTGAGTTCAGTCCGGCCCGGAAAGGGTGCGTCTCAGTTCCGTAAGAAGCATCAGTGCCTCGACAGGTGTCATGCGATTGGGATCGCAGGCCTCAATCTTGTCGCGTACCGTTTCCAGCTTAGGGTCAATTTCGGACTGAAAAAGAGACATCTGCGGAACAGGAAGTTTTTTTTCAGCCGACCGGGCCACTTTTTTTGCCGCCGTTTTTTTTGCCGCAGCCGCTTTTTCCAGAGTACCTGCCGAGTGGGTCACCTCCAGGCTGTGTGATTCCAGGTTGGTCAGGATCTCCCGTGCCCGCTCCAGTACCAGGAGAGGCAGTCCGGCCATGGCCGCCACCTGAATACCGTAGCTGTGATCAGAGCCTCCGCGAACCAGCTTGCGCAGAAAAATGATCTTCCCCTTGTAGTCTTTCACCTGGACATTGTAGTTGACGATGCGTTCGTAGAGATTCTCCAGTTCGTTCAACTCGTGATAATGAGTGGCAAAAAGCGTTCGCGCCGCCACGGCAGGCTGATTATGCAGGTATTCCGACAGTGCCCAGGCAATGCTCAGCCCGTCAAAAGTACTGGTTCCGCGGCCGATTTCATCGAGCAGGATCAGTGAGCGCGGGGTGGCGTTGTTGAGAATATTGGCAGCCTCATTCATCTCAACCAGAAAAGTACTCTCTCCCGCCGCCAGGTTATCGGAGGCACCCACACGCGTAAATATCTTGTCGACCAGACCGATCTCGGCCTCTCTGGCCGGCACGAAAGAGCCGACTTGCGCAAGCAGTACGATCAGACCTGTCTGACGAAGTATGATACTCTTACCTGCCATATTCGGCCCGGTGATAATCAGTATCTGCTCTTCCGTGCTGTCGGTATGGATATCATTGGGAATAAACGGCTCACCTTGCGGCAGCGAACGCTCCACCACCGGATGGCGCCCGCCCCGGATCGTTATGGCCGTCCCCTCATTGACTGCGGGCCTGACATAATTATAGCGATACGCCACTTCGGCCAGCGACTGGATGCAATCAAGGCCGGCCAGTACTTCGGCATTGGACTGAACGGGTTCTGCATAACCGGCAGTAAACTCCAGTATTTCATGAAACAGCTGCAACTCCAGCGATTGGCTTTTTTCCTCCGAAGAGAGGATCTTCTCCTCCACTTCCTTCAGCTCGGGGGTGATATAGCGTTCGGCATTGACCAGAGTCTGCTTCCGGATGAAATCCTCCGGGACTTTCTCCTTGTGCGCGTTGGTCACCTCAATGTAGTAACCGAAAACTTTGTTATAACCCAGTTTAAGTGAAGGTATCTGGGTCCGTTCCACAAGGTCCCGCTGAATACGCGCAACATACTCTTTTCCATTGCGGGCTATCTCACGTATTTCATCGAGTTCCGCCGAATAACCTTCGCGTATAAAACCACCCTCCCGGAGCCCGGCAGGCGGGTCATCGACCAGGGCGGAGCCGATGTGATCCTGCAGCTCTTCAAGATCGTCAAGCTGCTCTTTCATGGATATTGTCATGGGGTCATCCAGCTCCACAAGCATCGCCTTTATCCCGGGTATCCGTTCCATGGAACTGCTCAGCTGGCGAAGCTCTCGGGCGCTCGCTCGTTTCATGCAAATACGGGATATCAGACGCTCCAGATCCCCGATCTGGCCAAGCGCTTCGCGCAGCTGACTTCTGAGGTCATGACGAACGTGCCAGGTCTCCACGGAGCGCAGCCGGCTTCGTATCGCCTCGAGATTCTTGAGCGGACGCATGAGCCACTTTCGCAAAAGCCGGCCGCCCATCGGTGTTCGTGTTTCATCCAGTATCGAAATGAGGGTTCCCTCCCGGCTGCCCTGATGCAGGCTGGTGATCAACTCAAGATTACGTTTTGTCGCAGGATCAAGCAGCATGTAACCGGTATTCTCAAATGCATACAACCGGCGCAAATGACCCAACGACGCCCTCTGGTTTTCACGTACATAGTGCAGTAATGCACCTGCGGCGACATGCGCCTTCTCCTGATCCTCGACACCGAACCCCTTCAGTGAATGGGTCCGGAAATGCTCCAGCAAGAGATCATAGCCGTAATCTCCCTCGTAAATCCACTCGTCCTGCCACGTGATCACGTAATCGGCAAACCAGCCCGGCACCGACGATTTATCCTTTCTGTCCAGAAGCAGCTCAGACGGGGATATGGATGCGATCACCTCCCTTAATTCTCCCTCAGAAAGCTCGCAAACCCCGAACTCACCGGTGGAAACATCGGCAAATGCCAGTCCGTAAACCGGCCCGGCACGATAAATCGAGGCGATGTAGTTATTCCTGTTACTCTCCAGCACCTTGTCGGAAAGCGTCACACCCGGTGTTACCACCTCTGTGATTTCACGATTTACCAGCTTTCGACCCGCCGCGCGAGCCTGAGCAGGGTCTTCAGACTGGTCACAGACCGCCACACGATACCCTTTTTTTACAAGCCGGGGTAAATACGAATCGAGCGCATGATAGGGGAAGCCTGCCAGCGGGGTTTGATCGCCGGCATTGTTCCGACGAGTCAGGGTTATTTCCAGTTCCCGGCTGATGGTGATCGCATCATCAGAGAAGGTCTCATAAAAATCCCCCACACGGAATAGCAAAAGTGTTCCGGGAAACTGCTCCTTGATCTCCTGATACTGCCTCATAAGAGGAGTGAGTTCCTGGCGAGTGTTTTTCTTTTTCTTTTTTTTCATGGTACGGTGCAGGGGTTCAATCCCGTAAAATAGGATAACGGCACGAGAAGTTAAATCGTCAATTATTCCATCTCATACACACACCCGTTGCACTCCGATGATATCATTGCCTCACCGCGAATTGGAATCGACTATGCCGGAGACGACGCTCAGTGACGACGTTCAGTGACGACGCTCAGTTGCCGTGGCGCTATCGAATACGGAACTCCCCCTGGACCAGCACGGTACGGTAAAACAAAAAAACGGTCAAAATGGATATGGAAGAGAGTTCTACTCTTGCATCATCTGAGCTTCCTGTACCATCTGCTGCATTTTCTGCTGCAGCTCAGGGTTCATCTGAATGGCCGTAAAGACCATTTGATAGCGCTCCAGTTTCATTCCCTCATCCTCAATGGCCGTAATCAGGCGCTCCTCCATTTTCTCTTCAATCTCTTCAATCTGATCCGATGCGGCTGAAAACTTCTCCAATTGCGAATCGGTCACATCCATTTCTTCCGCCGACTGTTCCATTCGCATACCTTCAAGAATCCTGTTATACGTGGCAACATCCAGGCCTTCGTCTTCCACAATGGATATCATCTCCATCTGCGCTTCTGTCTGAATCTGTTGCGCTTTCAATGAAGCATCAATAAATACACGCAACTCCTGATCCGTTACTTCAGGAATCTCCTGCTGTTCAGGGGGTGGTTGAAACTGTGCATTCGAAGATGAAAAAGTCAAAAAGATTGCAATGATAGTCATGAACAGGACCACTCTCATATACTTCATAAAAAAAGCCTCTTGTGTTGTTTTTTGTTTTTATTTACTAAACTACATAACCCCTGTAACTTAATAATATTTCATTTCAATCTCGATTTTTTCGCATTTTTGGCCATATTTGGCACTATCAACACGTTACACTACCTTGAGAAATAAGTAAAAAAAACTCCGGAAAAACCGCCAGGTCCAAAAAAGCA
>SLHZ01000228.1 GCA_007135895.1 Balneolales bacterium
CTATTCAAAAATCATCCCAAGGTAAAAAAGGGCCGATCCCGGAAAATGGGAAACAGGAGATCCGGGGGTGGAAGAAGTTTTCCGATCCCCGGAAGCAAACAAACCGGCCATCACCTGAATTGGCCGCCTGTGGCCATCCGCCTATTCGGTAAAACCGCCACGGGTCATCTTGAACGGATCAAGCGCCTTGTCCAGCTCTTCCTCGCTGAGGTCGGTCATCTCCAGAGCGACTTCTTTAAGCGGCCGGTTCTCCGCAAAGGCCGTCTTGGCAATTTTCGCGGCCAGATCATAGCCGATAACAGGATTAAGCGCTGTAACGAGGATCGGGTTCTTGCCGATTTTGTCGGCGATATGCTCTTTTTTGACAATCAGTCCCGATACCGACTGATCGGCGAAGTTGCGCGCGGCATTGGCCAGCAGTACAATGCTCTGGTTGAGGTTGTAACTGACCACCGGCAACATCACATTCAGCTCGAAATTACCCGATTGTCCGCCGATCATGATGGTGGTATCATTGCCGATTACCTGGGCGCATACCATGGCAACTGATTCCTCAATCACCGGATTCACCTTGCCCGGCATGATGGAAGATCCGGGTTGAAGCGCCTTGAGCTGCACTTCGCCCAACCCGCTGTTCGGACCGGAGTTCATCCAGCGCAGGTCATTGGCTATCTTCATGATGCTCACGGCAATGGTCTTGAGCTGTCCGCTGGTTTCAACGGGGGCGTCAACGGTGGCCTGAGCTTCAAAATGGTCGATCGCCTCCACAAAGTTCTCTCCGGTGAGCTCCGATACCTTGTCCGCGAAACGCCGGCCAAATTCGGGGTGGGTGTTGATGCCGGTTCCGATGGCCGTACCGCCCTGTGGAAGTTCCCTGAGGCGCTCCAGGGATGATTCCAGCCGCTCCACACCCAGATCAAGCTGTCGCTCATACCCGCCGAACTGCTGGGCAATCGTCAGGGGCATGGCATCCATCAGGTGGGTTCGGCCTGTCTTGACCACATCGGCGTATTCGGCTCCCTTCTGATGGAAGGCTTTTTGCAGATAATTAAGAGCGGGTATAAGTTGCAGCCGTATGGCCAGCAATGCCGAGACACGGAGGGTGGTCGGAAAAATATCATTGGAGCTTTGTCCGAAATTGACATGGTCGTTGGGATGTATGCGGACATCCGCACCGTCCTGACCGGCAAGATAGTTGGCCCGGTTTGCAATCACCTCGTTGGCATTCATGTTGGTGGAAGTCCCGGATCCGGTCTGGAATACATCCAGGACGAAATGCTCATCGACTTCACCGTCAATAACCATCTGTGATGCCTTGACGATATAGTTGGCCACCTCTTCAGGCAGCAAGCCCAGTTCCTGGTTGACCAGCGCGCACGCTTGCTTCACATAGCCTAATGCCTGAATGAAGGCCCTGTCAAAACGAAGGGTGCTGATAGGGAAGTTTTCTTTGGCCCGCTGGGTCTGTGCGGCATAAAAAGCGTTTTCAGGCACTTTCACCTCGCCCATGGAATCGTTTTCAATGCGGTATTTTGTCATGGCAGGAATACTTATTGTTTTGGAATTGAGGAAAAAGAGACGGTAGTGCAAGAAGTATTACAAGCTACACAAGTAGTTTCAACGGCACAACCGGTTTTTTTGCGGTTTTTTTGGGCAAATGAATACTTCAAAATACACAAATGGCTTCCACTACCCAGCTGGTTTTAGCTGAACAAATGGTACGATATGCCACACCAGCATAAAATGCAGATTCTTCGGGTAAACCCCATGCATGAATCGCGCATTTGCGGAATATCGTCACTCAATAGCGAATAAGTTCTTTCAGGACACGGCGGATATCGTCTTCGTTGGGCAGTACATAGTCTTCCAGGGACGGTGCATACGGAATGGGTGCAAAACGCGCTCCAACTCGTTTGACCGGCGCATCGAGATGGTGGAAAGCCTGGTCGGCGATCCGGGCGGCAATCTCGGCACCCATGCCCATGAACTCATAATCCTCGTGCAGCACCAGCAACCGCCCGGTCCGTGCTACCGAGGCAAGAATCGTATCGGTATCAAGCGGCAGCATGGAACGCAAATCAATTATTTCCAGCTCTACCCCTTCTGCGGACAACTCTTTGGCCAGCACAACCGCTTTTTGAAGTACGAGGCCGTAGCTGACCACGGTCACATCATCGCCTTTTCTGACGACCTTCGCCTTGTCGAGCGGCACCAGATAATTGGCATCCGGCTCGGGCCGACGCGCGAAGCCCTGCCGGTAAAGCGCCTTATGCTCCAGAAAGAGCACCGGGTCATCGCTTCGTATGGCGGCTTTAAGCATACCTTTCGCATCGGTGGCATTGGAGGGCATGACCACACGAAAACCGGGAAAATGAGCAAATGTGGCCTCAATGTTCTGACTGTGACAGAGGCCGCCGTGTATGTATCCCCCGGACGGCACCCGTATCACCATGGGCGCGCTGAAATGGTTGTTCGAGCGGTAGCGCAGCGTGTCGATCTGGTTTTTAAGCATCTCCATGGCCGGCCAGATATAATCGGCGAACTGGACCTCGACAACCGGTTTGAAGCCTCTGACAGCGAGGCCGCATGCCGTGCCGAGAATGGAGGATTCCGAGAGCGGGGTATTATAGCACCGGTCCGGACCAAACCGCGCGGTCAGTCCTCTGGTCGCCGTGAAGACACCGCCTTTGTTGCCGGCGACATCCTCGCCGAATACAAGCACGTTTTCATCGCGTTCCATCTCTTCGGCCAGGGCATGATTGATGGCATCAACCATGACCACCAGATCACCGGTAGGCTCGTTCTTCTCGTATTCCAGTTGGGGTGGGGTCTCCGAAAGCACGTGTAGCATCGCCTCTTCGGGTTCAGGATCTTTCTGGTCGAGCGTCCACCGCGTATCGTCTTCCACCTGCTGATGTACCTGTTTGGAGAGTTCTTCCAGTTCTTCTTCGGTAGCAAGATCACCTTCCAGGATGCGTTCCCGGAGACGAGTCAAAGGATCGTATTGTTTCTCCTGCTCCATTTCGGAAGCATCACGGTATTTACCCGGATCATCCGATGATGAGTGGGGGCTGAGACGAACCACGTGGGCGTGCACCAGCGTTGGGCCATCCCCTTTCCGGGCCCTTGCCACGGCCCTGGTCATGGCGGCATGGCTCTGGAAGAGATCGGTACCGTCAATCTCAATGATGTCCAGATTCTCATAACCCCGGACTGTCTGTGATATGCTTTTGTTGCTGGTCTGTTCGGATACCGGGACACTGATGGCCAGCTTGTTGTCCTGAACCACCACGACCAGCGGTGCCTTGGTACGCGAGGCCCAGTTCAGCATTTCGAAGAAAACACCCTGCGAAGTGCCGCCATCACCGGTGGAGACATAGATCACCTCCCCGTCCTTGTTCCGTTGAGATGCCTGCGCCATCCCGAGCGCCGGAAGAAACTGGGCTCCGATTGCACTGGAGACAGACAGGATACGATGTTCCCGGCTGTTGAAATGGGAGGGCATCTGCCGCCCGCCCGAAGGATCGGTCACCTTGCTCAGATGAGCCGACAGAATATCCCGCGATGAGAGCCCGAATCCGACCGCAAAGGCCATATCCCGATAATAAGGGGCCGCCCAGTCCCTGCCTTTTTCCAGTGCCTGTGCCGAGGCCAGCTGAATCGCCTCATGCCCCGAGCAGCCCATGTGAAAATGGCCACGGCCCTGCTTCAGCAGGATCATCATTTTTTCATCCAGGCGGCGAACCAGCAGCATGGTCTGGTACAGATCCATCAGATCCGCCTTTTTGAATGAAGAGAGCGGCGCAGGACGAACGGCAAACTCCGAACCACGCTTCACCAAAGATTTTAATCTGGGACTTTTCTTACTGGTCATGTGAATTATTCTTACTGTTCATGTAAAGCGCAAAATGCCGTTTTTTTATTTAGTTCGAAACAAAGGTTGGTGTGATCATTGGCAGATCTTACCATGTAACAGCAAAACGGCAGTCCGGCATTCCGGATATCTGGTACCGATAATAGATTCTCGGATCGCAACGAATGAGCGAAATCACTACGGGTCAGTGAAATCGTCTCGGATTAGCAATATCGTCTCGGATTAGTAAAATCGTCACGGATTAGCGAAATCGTCTCGGATTAGCAATATCGTCTCGGATTAGTAAAATCGTCACGGATTAGCGAAATCGTCTCGGATTAGCAATATCGTCACGGATTAGTAAAATCGTCACGGATTAGCGAAATCGTCACGCGTCAGCGAAATCACTACAGATCAGCGAAATCGCCATGGGTCAGCGAAGCGGCTGGCTGTACATCCGGTATTTTTTTTCCAGATGTCCGCCCACTTTCTCAGATACTCTGATGATGTCGGTATTTGTTTCCAGAAGCCAGCCCAGCTCTGATGAGCGGTATCCATTTTTCATCCCTTTCATGGCACTGGTCTGTATCATGAGCGCATCAATCCCTCTGTTCCGGTATTCGGGCAGCACGCCCATGAGTGCCGTACGCGCATTGTCCATTTTCCGACGGTACCAGAATAGTTTAAAAATACCGGTCGGGAACAGCGTCCCGTTCATATGACGGAATACCTGGTTGTAATCGGGCAGGGCAATGGAGAATCCGACGGGTTTACCATCGATTTCAGCAATGACGGCCATGTCGGGATCGATGATGATCCGTAGAGTTTTTGCCAGATGGGTAAACATCTCCTTGTCCATCTCGTAAAAACCCCAGTTTCGGGCCCACGCCCGGTTGAAGATCCTACGAACGATTTCCACCTCGGTCTTGAAGCTCTTTTTGCGGACAGAACGTATGGTCAATCCCGGATTTCTTTTCTTAACAATCTCGCGGGCCCGTTCCATGCGATTCATGGCCACAGTATCCGTGGTCACTTTATAAGCCAGCAGATCCATCTCTTTTCTGAGTCCGGCACCCTGCAACAGCGTGTCATAATAGGGTTTTGAGTGGGGCATCAGGATGGCGGGACGATGATCGAACCCGCTGATCTGGATTCCGATTTCATCCAGCAGTCCGGGACTCATGGGACCCAGAAGACGCTCACAGCCTTTCTGTGACAGCCAGTCCCGCACGACCCGCAGCAGCAGATCGGTAACAAACTGGTTTTCTATACACTCATAGAATCCGAAAAAACCGGCTTTTTCCTTGTTATGGCTATTGAAAGCATGGTTTACGATAGCGGCGATGCGTCCGGCTATACGGTCATTATGATAAGCCAGGAATAGTGCGATCTCCGCATTGCGGTAGAAGGGATTCTTTTTGGTGTCGATGAGTTCCTTCTGCTGGATTTTCAGGGGCGCAACCCAGTTCTCGTCATATTTATAGTGCTGGTACGGAAAATTAAGGAACTGCTTTCGTTCACTGTCGGTAGAGACATAGACCACTGCGGCGAGGTCTTTTTCAGGGACAGAAGTCATCTGTGCCGTTTTGTCCACGGTTCAAACCTCGATCAGGGAATGACCGTTATGGTCAATCAGGCCGCGCCGGAGGCCTACTTTGCGGAAGGCGTCAAGGATCCGGTCAAGATGATCATCGGTGTGTGTGGCCATGTAGCTGGTCCTCAGCAAGGTCTGGCCCTGGGGCACTGCCGGAGGCACCACCGCGTTGGTATAAACCCCCTCTTCAAACAGATCCCTCCAGAATTTCAGGCATTGAAACGGCTCGCCAATGACCACCGGTATGATTGGGGACTCGCTGGTCAATATATTGAAGCCCAGCTCACGGAAACCCTTGCGCATGTAGGCCGAGATCTCTTCGAGCCGCTCCAGGCGCCAGGGCTCTTCTTTCAGGACTTCCAGCGCCTTGAGGACTGTTGCCACGTTGGCCGGCGGCATGGAAGCGCTGAATATATGAGCGGGTGAATGATGCCGGATATACTCGATAACCTCTCTGCCGCCCACAAGAAAACCACCGAGGGAAGCAAACGATTTGGAAAACGTTCCACTGATAAGGTCCACTTCGTCCAGAAGATCAAATGCCGAAGCAGAGCCGCGGCCGCCTTCGCCGATCACCCCGATGGCATGGGCATCATCCAGGTAAAGGCGCGCATTGAATTCCTTGGCCAGGGAAACGAGTTCCGGGACTCTTGCCACGGTACCTGACATGGAAAAGACGCCGTCACTGACAATGATTTTGCCGGTATCCGAACTCTCCCTCTCCAGCAACTTACGCAGATGCGCCATGTCATTGTGCTGGTAGCGAACGGTGCGTGCATTGGAGATGAGGGTTCCAACAACGATACAGGCATGGTTGTCCTTATCGGAAAAAATCACATCATTGCGACCGGCAATCGTCTGGATGGAGCCTTCGTTGGTTTGATAACCGGTACTGAAGAGCACGCAATTTTCCTTGCGCATGAACTGCGCCAGTTTATCCTCCAGCTCAAGGTGTATGTCAAGCGTGCCGTTGAGATATCGTGATCCTGTGCAGCCGGTGCCATATTTGGTGATCGCATTCTGAGCCGCTTCTATCAGGCGGGGGTCGTTGGTCAGGCCCAGGTAATTGTTTGACCCGGCCATGATGACTTCGTGGCCTTCGATTACCACAATATTGCCATCGGTATCGGTCAACGGTTTGAAATAGGGATACAATCCCATGGCTTTTACATCGTCCGCTGCCGTGAATTTGTAAGCCTTGGCAAAGATATCCGCCGGTTTAATACTATAATCGGTTTTACCCATGTGGCAAGATCTGTTACATGCACCTCATGCAGTGAGGTCTATAAGGGATATATAATAACCAAATTCCCGTCAAAATTCCAATTGGTTTCCATCCCGCCCTCACAAGGTACCATCATCCCTGGAAAGTACTTCCGCGTAGTAAGAAGACAGCTGTTGCATGATGTACTCCCAGTCTTGTTTCCGCGCTTTTGAAAGCGCCCCGGAAGACATTTTTTTCCGGAGCATACCATCACGGGCAATCCGGTCGATCGCCTGCGCAAACGCTTCGCTGTCATCAGCCGGCACAACCATGCCGTTGCGGCCGCTGTCAACAATCGACCGGCTGCCAATAGCGTCGGCTAC
>SLHZ01000011.1 GCA_007135895.1 Balneolales bacterium
TTCGGATCATTTCCGCTTCCCTGGCAGAGTTGGCACGGACCGGGGGGATGAGGTCGGTCAGCATGGCCAGAACATTGTCGGGATTCTGGCCTGTCTGGTTTTCCAGGGCGTAAGTTGCAAAGTCGGGATATCCCAGCAGCTGAACTCTTTCGGCCCGTAGTTCAGCGAGGCGCAGTACCAGCGGCTGCGTGTCAATGCCATCGTTCTGGCCAATCCCGCGATAGGCGGATGCTTCCCAGACGCGCTGGCGAAGCTCACGGTTCTTCAGGCTGGTGAGCACGGGCACACGGGTGGTGTTGGTGATAGTAAGGAGGAACTTACCTTCGTAACCCCGGTTTTCTGCAGCCTCTTTTGCCGCGGCGATACGGTCGGATGTAAGACCTTCGAGCTCCTCTTCGTTTTCAACCACAACATAGCGTTCACGGGTCATGGCAAGCAGCTTCTCCTGAAAACGGGTTCTGAGTGTGGACATTTCGGAATTGATTTCCCGGATTCGCTTTTGCTCTTCTTCATTGAGCAGAGCACCGCCCCTGACGAAGCTCCGGTACGTGTCATTGAGCAGTTTCAGGGTGGCTTCATCGAGACCAAGCTCATTCTGACGGTCGTGGAGATCGCGTACTCGTCCGAACAGCTCGGGATTCAGGCGTATGTTGTCGGAATGCGCAGCAAACTTCGGGGCCATGGCCGCCTGTATTTTCTGGATGTTTTCATTGGTATGGGCCGAGGTCATATTGAAAAAGACCCGTTGTACCCTGGTCAGCAGTTCCCCGCTCTTCTCCATGGCCACTAATGTATTTTCAAATGTTGGAGGATCGGGATTGTTGGCTATGGCTTCAATTTCCTGCATGTGAAGAGCAATTCCGGCTTCCATGGCCGGCTGATAATGCTCATCGCGGATAACACTGAAATCAGGCGCTTCAAAAGGCAGCGTACTGGGCGAAGCAAATGGATTGTCGCTGTCGAGCATGGCTGAGGGCTCCGTGTAGGTCTGGTACCCGGTTTCGGCGGCATCACCGAGCAGTTCCTGTTTATCGGTCGAGCAGGCGGCAATCAACAGTGCCCCGCTCAGAGTCAGTAGCGTTAACGAGTATTTCATGGGTATTGTTCCGATTTGAGTGAGAATTTCCCGAAATGGCAATGATGCCAATGAATGATGGCAATGAATGATGGCAATGAAAGTATTCTGGAAACATATGCCGGAAATATACAAAAAGCTCTGGTCAAACCACCTTTTAATCCTCACATACCAACGAAATCCGGAATGCGACAGCAAATGACCCGGCACGGAGCAAGCATATTTCCAGGGGTTTTAGTATTTTTTTAAGCTTGACAGTTACAGCAACAACATGTTACTGCATCAATACCTGTCAGACATAATCATCAATTACATTACAGCTCAATCATCTGAATACATGTCCGCAAAGTCCGCAAAAAAAAACTCCTTTGTATCAAACCGCAGTTGTGACCAGATACGACAGGATTTTTTCGATTTTTTCCGCGAGAAGGAACATCTCATTGTGGAAAGTGTGCCGGTAATTCCTCCGGATGATCCCACACTATTATTCATCAATGCGGGTATGAATCCGTTCAAACCCATTTTTCTGGATGAGCAAAAAGGTTTTGAACGCGCCGGCAAGGTCTGGAAGCGTGTAGCCAATACCCAGAAATGCATCCGGGTCAGCGGAAAGCATAATGATCTCGAGGAAGTCGGACACGATACCTATCACCACACACTTTTCGAAATGCTGGGCAACTGGTCATTCGGAGAGTATTTCAAAAAGGAAGCAATTGCCTGGGCCTGGGAACTGCTGGTGGAGCGCTGGGGTCTGGATCCGGATCGTCTCTATGCAACGGTATTCGGGAGTGATGAAGAAGATGGCCTCCCGGCCGATGAGGAAGCGGCAGCACTTTGGGCATCGGAAACCGGCATACGACCCGCGCATATCCTCCGCTTCGGCAAGAAGGATAATTTCTGGGAAATGGGGGAAACCGGACCCTGCGGGCCCTGCTCGGAGGTGCATATTGATCTGCGTTCTGATGAGGAGCGCGCAAAGGTAAACGGTGCCACACTGGTCAACCGGGACGATCCCAGGGTAATGGAGATCTGGAACCTGGTTTTTATTCAGTTCAACCGCCTCAGCGACGGGTCACTGGATCCGCTGCCGGCCCGACATGTGGATACCGGCATGGGTTTTGAGCGAGTTGTTGCCGTCTTGCAGGGGAAAAGCTCCAACTATGATACCGATGTATTTGCACCGGTGCTGAAGGCCGTCGGCGAGCGGGCCGGTATTGCTTATGGTGAGGCCGAAGAAACTGATATCGCGATGCGGGTGGTCGCCGATCATATCCGGGCCGTAAGTTTTGCCGTGGCCGACGGAGTGATGCCCAGCAACGAAGACAGGGGTTATGTGATTCGCCGCATATTGCGCCGGGCCAGCCGTTATGCCTGGGACCGGCTGCAGATCCGTGAAGCTTTCATGAGCGGTCTGGTAGATGTGCTGGCACACCAGTTCCGTCAGATATTTCCCGAGCTCCAGGAAAAAAGAGAACATGTCAAAAAGATGGTAACCGCCGAAGAGACCTCCTTTCTGCGGACATTGGAACATGGCATCAGCTATTTCAACCGCATGGTGGAAACGCTCCTCGATGGCAACGGGACTTCCGGAAAAAAACATCCGGTATTGCCGGGTGAGGATGTTTTTCTGTTGCACGACACCTATGGTTTTCCGGTGGATCTGACCCGCCTGATGGCCCACGAAAGGGGGGTGGAAGTAGATATGGAGGGCTTCCATATCCTTATGCAGGAACAGAAGGATCGGGCCCGAAAAGCGGGCAGATTCAAAACCGGTGATGATTCTGGCGCCGGCAACGGACCGGTTTTTCACATTACCGCCGGCAAGGGGACCCGGTTTACCGGTTATGACGAGCTGGAGACCACCTGTCGTGTAATGGATACCGGCCACCTGGGGGGCAAACCGGTGCTGCTTCTCGACAAGAGTCCGTTCTATGCGGAAAGCGGAGGACAGATTTCTGATACCGGGCTGCTGAGCCTCAGAGAAGGGGATGAAACTCTCAGAATTATCGACGTTCAGCATATCGGCGGGGAGCGGATTCACTTTGTGGACAAGGAACCCTCGAAAAAACAGGGCAAATGGACCGCCCAGGTTGATAGCGGACGCCGTCTTGAGATTGAAAGGCACCACACCGCAACACACTTGCTTCACGCCGCCCTGCGGGAAGTCCTGGGGGACCATGTGGCGCAGCGGGGTTCCCTGGTTGCTCCGGACCGGCTTCGTTTTGACTTTTCACATTATGAACCGGTAAAAGCAGCGGAGATGGAGGCCATTGAGAGCCGGATCAACGAGAAAATCAGGGAAAACATCGTCCTGACCGATGAACGCGAAGTGCCCATCGAAGAGGCAAAAAAACGCGGAGCCATGATGCTCTTTGGTGAAAAGTACGGCGATAAGGTAAGAGTAGTGACCTTTGACCCGGATTATTCGGTGGAACTGTGCGGAGGAACACATGTCGATGCCACCGGAAAAATCGGCTGCCTGCAAATGCTGTCGGAAAGTTCGGTTGCTGCCGGCATCCGGCGTGTGGAGGCCATCGGAGGCGCTGTAGCCGAACGGTATATAAGGCATGAGAAGCAAATCCTGGAAACAATAAGAGGTCAGCTGGGACAGGGTACCCGTCCGGAAAAGGAGCTGAAAAGGCTGCTGGAAGAGAAAAAGAGACTCGAGAAAGAGCTCGAAAAATTCAGTCGGCAACGGGCTGCCGGCAGGCTGGATGAACTCATCGCCAAGGCACAGAAAACACCGGCCGGTACACAGATCGTCTCCGGAGAGATCGAAAACGCGGATATGAGCCAGCTGAAACAGATGGGATATGATGCACTGGTAAAAACCGGTGCCAATACGGTGATTGTTCTGGGTTCAGTTGATAAAGCAAGCGAAAAAGTCTATCTGATGGCCGCTGTGACCGATGACCTGATTTCATCCGGAATCAAAGCCGGTGATCTTGTTGGCGCTCTGGCCCGGACCGTTGGCGGAGGCGGGGGCGGACAGCCCAATCTTGCCACCGCAGGAGGAAGGAAACCCGAAAAGCTTCCGGAAGTCTTCCGGCTGGTGGGATCTTTGGTCTCCTGAGAGAAATATTCAATTTTTCCACAGAATTATTGAGGGGATTCTGGTGTTATAGTGTGCGGAAAGAGGTCTTGAGAATTATTTCAAGCCATTTGTATTAAAGCAGATAACCATTATTCGAACTGTCCATGACAAAAAGAAAGAAAGAACCGATCAACAGCCGAACCGCTTCCATCATTCGCGCCACTGATTTGCCAGCGGCTACTAAAAAAAATCACAAGCAACTGGGCATCAGCGATGATGATCTCGGAGTTCTGTACCGGTCGATGTACCTGCAGCGCCGTTTTGAGGAACGTGCCATGCAGATGTACCAAAAGGGCAAGTTTGGCGGATTTCTGCACCTCTATATTGGCCAGGAAGCGGTCTCAACCGGAACGGCTTATGCCTTGCAGGAGGAGGATGATTTCATAACCGCCTACCGTGATCACGGATTGGGACTGGTTAAAGGAATTACTGCCAACGAATCCATGGCAGAGCTTTTTGGCAAAGAGGGAGGCTGCAGCCGGGGTAAGGGCGGATCCATGCACTACTTCAAGACGGAGAAGCATTTCTGGGGCGGACATGCGATTGTTGGGGCTCATCTGCCATTGGCAGCCGGACTGGCGTTTGCCAACAAATACCGTGGCGAGGATCGTATCGCTATCTGCTTCTTTGGCGACGGAGCCATCGATCAGGGGGCCCTGAATGAAAGCTTCAACCTGGCCCAGCTGTGGAAGCTGCCCGTTATCTATGTCGTCGAAAACAACGGCTATTCGATGGGAACGGCAGTCCAGAGGCACAGCGCCGGCCGACTGATGGATCGTGCCAAAGCCTACGGGATGAAACATGACGAAGTGAATGGAATGGATTTGTTCAGCGTGATCGACAAATTTTCGAAAGTGGCCAAAGATGTGCGGAAAACAGGAGAACCCTGGTTTCTGGAAGTCATTACCTACCGCTACCGTGGCCACTCCATGAGTGATCCGGGGAACTATCGGACCAAAGAGGAACTGGCAGAGTACAAGAGAATCGACCCGATTGAGCGGCTCAAGATCTATGTGCTCGAAAACGGCCACTTGACAGAAAAAGAGCTTGACGCCATCAACGAAGAGGTTGAAAAAGAGGTGCTTGAATCGATTGATTTTGCCGAGAACAGCCCGTTTCCACCTGAAGAACAGCTCTACGAGGATGTCTATGTGGAAAAAGATTTTCCGTTTCTTCGCTGACCCTCAACTCTCTATTGACATGACCTTTATAGCAACTTCATAACCTTTTTTATTAAAAACATGCCGCAGAAACAATTCAGAGAAGTTATCCGCGATGCCATTCAGGAAGAGATGGACCGTGACGAAACCGTATTTGTAATGGGAGAGGAGGTGGCCGAGTACAATGGAGCTTACAAAGCCACACAAGGTCTGCTGGATCGTTTCGGGGAAAAAAGAGTCATCGACACGCCTATTTCGGAGCTGGGATTTGCCGGTCTTGGCGTGGGCGCCGCCATGAACGGATTGCGTCCGATTGTGGAGTTCATGACGTTCAATTTTGCGCTGGTAGGAGTGGATCAGATTATCAACAATGCCGCCAAAATACGCTACATGAGTGGCGGCCAGATCAAAATCCCGATTGTGTTCCGGGGTCCCAATGGATCTGCAGGACAACTTGGCGCCACCCATTCGGTTTCCTTCGAGAGCATGTATGCCCATTTCCCGGGCCTGATCGTCATACACCCTTCAGAGCCCTATGACGCCAAGGGTTTGCTCAAGTCGGCCATACGCAACGACAACCCGGTTATTTTTCTTGAATCGGAGCAGATGTACGGTATGAAACAGGAGGTGCCCGAAGAGGAGTACCTGTTGCCGATCGGCGAAGCGGAAATAAAACGCAAAGGAAATGATGTGACGGTTGTAGCCGACGGAAAGATGTATCATGTAGCCAGGACCGCCGCGGATCAGTTGGCCAAAGAGGGTGTGGAAGTGGAACTGATCGATCCGCGCACCATCAAGCCCTTTGATATGAAGACGGTGATTGAATCCGTCAAGAAGACCAACCGGTGTGTGGTAGTTGACGAGTCGCATCCTTTTGGAGGGGTGGCGGCGGAAGTGGGATTCCAGATTCAGCGCGACGCTTTTGATTATCTGGATGCCCCTGTTCAGAGAGTGACCATTCCGGATGTACCGGCCCCGTTCTCAAGGCCGCTATTTGATGCCTGGCTGCCCAATCCTTCTCAGGTCATTGATGCGGTAAACACGGTAACCTACAGAAAATGATCATCACTTTTAACAGCACCCGACATTCAGGAATTTCGAACCATAATTGAATCAGAGGAATTGACATGGCAACAATTATCGATATGCCCAAACTCAGTGATACCATGGAAGAGGGGGTTATCGCCAAGTGGAATATCAAGGAGGGAGACAAGGTTGAATCCGGCGATATCGTAGCCGAAGTAGAAACCGATAAAGCCACCATGGATCTGGAGGCTTTTGACGGTGGCACGGTCCTGAAAATACTGGTGGAAGAGGGTGTTGCCGTACCCCTTGGAACCAGGCTGGCTATTCTGGGAGAAGAGGGGGAGGATATATCCGGTCTGCTGGATGATACTGATTCGAAAAAACCGGTTGCCGGTGAAAAAGCCGCCGCCGGCAAAGAGGATTCCCGGCCTGAGTCCGGTAAGGAACAGGACGACCGGGACGAACCGTCCGATGCTGCGGGCGAGGTAAAAGCGTCGCCACTGGCCCGGAAGATGGCACAGGAACGGGGCATCGCGCTTGAAAAGGTGAAGGGAACAGGTCCGCAGGGCCGGGTAATCAAGACCGATATCGAGCAGTACGAAAAACACGAGCAGGAGAGCAGGTCCGCTGACATCAAAGCCGATGCCACAGTCAGAGACAAAGCCGATGACAAGGAAA
>SLHZ01000219.1 GCA_007135895.1 Balneolales bacterium
AAAGGGCTACATGATGACCGCTTTTGATAATGTAACTTTGTGGCACGAACGTGATATTTCCCATTCGTCAGCTGAGAGAATCATCCTGCCCGATGCCCTGATTCTGCTTGACTATATGCTCGCCCGTTTCACCTCGGTTATCAGGAGGCTTACGGTCTTTCCGGAACGCATGAAAGCCAACATCGAGCTTACCCATGGGGTGGTATTCTCACAGCGGATTCTCACCATGCTTGTGGAAAAAGGGCTTTCGCGTGAAGAAGCCTATGACCTGGTCCAGCCACTGGCGATGAAAGCATGGGAGGAAGAACGCTCTTTTCGTGATCTGGTAGCCAATAGCCCTGAAGTTTCCGGTAAACTGGATCACAAGGATATCGAAGATGCTTTCGATCCGTCATGGCACCTGAAGCACGTGGATGCCATTTTCCGGAGGGCAGGCCTGGGGACGTAGCGGGTCTGGGCTTCGCAGGCAGGTCTGGGGACGTAGCAGGTCTGGGGTTCGTAGCGCGCCTGGGTTCGTAGCGCGCCTGGGGTTCGTAGCGGGACCTCTATAGAAGAGTGTGGCTTTGAGCCATACTGCGAAGGGCTTCGCGGCGAATTTTCCCAAGAGAAGAGCGGGGGATCGAGTCGACGATGAGGATCTCTTTGGGGCATTGATGTGGTTTGAGTTTTTTCTTCAATGCGGACATGACGGTCTTCTCCGTGATGAGTCCGGATTGTGAAGATGGCACCTGATTGGCGACGGGCGGATTCTTCCTGTCAACCGGGACGATGAGCGCTACGACACGCTGTCCCCACTCCTTGTCGGGTAAGCCGGTTACACCGGCATCGACGATACCGGGCAAACTGGCAAGAAGCGACTCAATCTCCTGTGGCCGTACGTTTTTCCCACCTGTGACTATAAGGTCTGTTCTTTTTACTGTTATGAAGAGGTTGCCGCTTTCATCAATACGGCCATAGTCGCCCGTTTGGAACCAACGCTGCTCCGGGTTCACCGTTGCGGACGATATTTGCGGACCGGCGAGATGAATCAGGCCGGTCTTGCCGGGGGAGAGCATCTTCCCGGCATCATCCGTTATGCGCAGCTCGTGGCCGGGGAACAGCGGTCCCACACTCCCGTCCGGACTGCTGCCGTCGAGCTTCTGAGCGGCAACTTGTCCGCATGTTTCTGTCAATCCGTAACTGTATACGGCCGGCCAACCGGCGGTGCGTGCTCTTTTCACTTGCCCCGACGGGTCCGGACCGCCCCCCACCAGTACCCCAATCAAATTACCGGGCAAAGGGGGTACTCTCCGCTTTCTTATGGTCTCATGTTTGTCGATTATTCTTTTGAGCATGGTTGGCACAAACGACAGCCGACGGATCCTGTTTTCTTCGCGACACAGATCCTGCAGTATGCGAGCCGGGTTGAACCCATCCCAGAGATACACTCCTTTTCCTGAGAGAAGTGCACGGAAAAGAATACTGATTCCCCCGATGTGATCAAGAGGAAGGCAATGACCCCAAAGTGAATCGCCGGAACTGCTAAAGCTGGACCAAACAGCGTTCTTACTGTTTAAACACAGTTGTTTCACGCCGGTTTCCGCCATGGTGTATCTCCGTTCTGCATGAAATGATGCGGCGATCATCTGACTTCGATGCAGCACCACCTTCTTGGGCTGACCGCTGCTTCCTGAAGTCAGGAGTCCACAGAACAACCCGTCAGTTTCGGAATAAAGCAACCGGGGGTCAAAACCGGTGGTGTGCTGCCGGCCGGCGGTTTTCACCTCTCCGGAGAACTCGTATTCTGACATAGTGGATACGATGGGAATACCACTCTGACCGGATGTCCTGAGCTGGCTGGCCGTCTCTTCGGAAGAGGATATGACGGCCGCTGGTTGGAAAATATCGATGATTCCCGGCTGCTCGAGTGAGAAAGGATGGAAAGGAACTCTTTCCATCCAGCATAAAATCATGCCGATGACTGCTTCAAAACGATGGGTGGTGTCAACAGCCAGCCATGTTTCTTTGTTTATGTTTATTTCCCTGACAAGCTTGCGGAAGCGCTCCAATAGCCTGCCAAAATCCCCGTACCGGATTTTGCGCCTGCCATCTGTCAGGAACAGATGGTCAGATAGTTCCTCAGGTTCCGGTAAAGTCAAGAACCCGGTATCAGCCATGGCAACAGTTGGAACCTCCGGTTCTGTGAGAGGGAGTGAACCGGGACTTGAAGGGTCCGACGCAGGCTTGTGACGCAGACCGTGTAATGGCAAGTCCCGGGCAGGTTTGTGATGCAGACTGGTTGGCGGCAAGTCTGACGCAGATTTGTGATGCAGACTGTGTGTGGGCAGTTCAGATGTGGGTTTCTGCCCCAGACCTGGTTGTGATGGCAGAAGAATGGATGAGGGAAGTACCTTCCGTATCGGCGACAGCAGTATGTCTCTGTCGAATAATTCGGCTGTGGCAAGGCCGTGGCACTGCGGTACGAACTGATCTAAAAAAGAGGCCAGATGAGCAAGTAACAGACGGCCCGTTGAGGATTCGAGCGCCGATGACAGGATGACGGAGCAGGCCGGTTCGGTTATCTCCGTTTTTTTGACGGCAGTACTGCCGGAGGGAATGCAACATTCAAACATCTCCAGGAGATCCGAAAAGGAGCCGGCCATCATGGGCTTGACAACGACCGCATCGATACTTCCGGAGTCGAGATGACTGCGGATATCAGCGGCTGTACGGACGGATTCATCCGCAGCGATTTTGATTCCGTATTGTCTCAGTTCAGCCAATCTCTCGATCTCCCCGGAGCGTACTGGTTCTTCGACATACTCCAGGTTGCCGGGTATCATTCCGGCAACAATGGCTCTGCTCAGCCGGGAGAACAGCCGATCGGCCTGGTCAAATGAAAAACCCTGATTTGCATCGAATCGAAATTTTATATCATTGAAATAAAGGCAAATAGTAGCTATTACTTCATAAGATTTATCAATATCGGGCGGCAATTTGATCTTGATGGTACGAAAGCCGTCTTCTCGCAACTGTGAAATTTTGTCCTTTATCCGGGGCTGTTCTGCACTTCCAATGATGCCGTTGCAGCATACCACGGTATCATTATTTTGGGAAGGAGCTGCTGATGTCCGGGATGGCAAAAAACGGGCAGAGTGCTCCCGGTACCAGTAATCCCAAAGCGGCAGATTTGCTTTCAGCGCTTTCTGCTGTTCGGATAACATGGAAAGGGCAAACCGGAGAGAAGGAGGAATGATCCGGCCGGAGCCTGGGGGATGGCTAGCGATAAAGCCATCCAGTTTCTCGGAGAGGAAGTGGTCCAGGATGAGGGGATGCTCCATTTGCAGATAATCCAGCACCTCTTCGAACGTCTCGGTAGAAAAGCCGGGCAAAGGGGATGCTTCGGCCCATATACAACCACCGTCGCCAATAATAATCCCTTCGCGGTATCGGAAAGTATAACGCGCTGTCCGGAAAGGAACACGCAACGGCAGACGGTAATGATAGTAGTAAAGCGATGAACTCATACTGCAGGCCATGTACGGGTAATGGTGCCGTGAATCCTGACCGACCCGTTATTCTATTTCTTGTCCGGTATTCGCCTATTCCTGCCGGTGATATCAGACTCCGGCAGAGGAAAGCAGGATTCCTCCGCAGAACAAGATACCAAAAAGGGTCATCAGTTGGGCTGTCCGCACCAGGATTGCGTTAAACCGGTGCTTATCGGATTCCCGCCAGAATCGCATGACCAGAAACATTGCCCAGGGAAGAAGAAGCATGGGGAGCAAGACCGTGGCATCGTATGATTCCCGGATATGGAAGTGGGGGGGGATGGCAAAGGCAATCAGAGCAAGAACCAGATACTGCCAGCGTGCGAAGCGCTCACCCAAAAGTACGACCAGGGTGTTTTTCCCGGCTCTCCGGTCGGTATGCACATCCCTGTAGTTGTTGGTCACCAGTATCATGACAGACAGGGCGCCCACAGCGACCGATGCCCATAGCGAAGGAATGGACCAGCTGAGGGCGTTAACGTAATAGGTGCCACTAACCGCAGCAACACCAAAGAAGAGAAAGACAAAGAGATCCCCGAGCCCATTATATGCAAGCGGAAAGGGTCCGCCAGTGTACAGGACACCGGCTGTGATGGAAAGAATGCCGATCATGAAGATGGGCCATCCGGAAAGCCAGACCAGGTACAAACCCAGCAGAAATGCAAGGGAGAAGCTGCCCAATGCCGCTGACAGCATCCGCTTCGGTGCGATGCTTCCTGTTGCCGAAGCGCGCTGAAATCCGACCCGGTCGGTTCGATCGGCCCCTTTTATAAAATCAAAATAGTCATTGGCAAAATTGGTGCCAACCTGGATCAGCACGGCACATGCGAGGGCTGTCAGTGTCGCCGGAGCCCGGAACAGGCCATCATGCCATGCCAGTGAAGCGCCGGTGAGCACAGGTACAAAGGAAGCGGGGAGTGTTCGAAGCCGGGCCGCTTCCATCCAGACATGATAGGACATCGGTAGTCTCCGGTTGGTTTTGATCTCAAAGATACTCAGAACAGTCGATTAATTGGATAAGGTTCAGGCCTGGAAGCGCTTTTTTTTAAGATATACGAGTATAAACCGATAATAACCTGAAATAATTAGTCAATTAATAAATTTTAATTAAAAAAAGATGGTTTTTATCTCACTATGATTTATATTTGAAGCGTTTTAAAAAAGTTCAGAAAAATTGAATCTCACAATTACCAACCAGGAATTAATAAACCAAAACATGTATTCCCATGAGTAAGACGTATAAACGATTTGATGCCGTCGAAGCGGTCCGTAAAGCACAAGATACTCTGTTGGCCATAAATGGTGCCGGTAAAGTGGATATGAATATTGCCAGGATATTCGGAGAAAACTGCCTCTCTATAGATACCCTTAAGGAGCGTCTGCCGGCTTCCGTATGGAAAACCCTCAAAAAGACGATCCGGGATAACGAAGCGCTGGATATGGATGTGGCAGACGCCGTTGCTGTGGTTATGAAAGAGTGGGCCACGGAAAAGGGAGCCACCCATTATACCCACTGGTTTCAACCTCTCACCGGAGCCACGGCCGAAAAGCATGACAGCTTCATCACGCCTAACCAGGGTGGAGGCGCAATTACCGCTTTTTCAGGCAACGATCTCATGAGGGGAGAACCCGATGCGTCCAGCTTTCCCAGTGGCGGACTGCGGCCCACCTTCGAAGCGAGGGGATACACCGCCTGGGATCCCACCTCTCCGGCCTTTATCATGGAAAATGAGAAAGGCGCCACCCTTTGCATTCCCACCGTTTTCGCTTCATGGAAAGGGGAGTCGCTGGACTTCAAAACGCCTTTGCTGCGCTCTACGGAAGCATTGAATCAACAGGCCATGCGCGCCTTGCAAGCTTTTGGACAAACCGATGTGAAATGGGTCAATGCCACCGGCGGCTTTGAGCAGGAATACTTTCTTATTGACCAGGAGTACTATTACCGGCGACCCGATCTCATGACCTGCGGCCGGACGCTCTTCGGGGCGAAACCGCCCAGAGGCCAGGAGTTGGATGACCACTATTTCGGATCTATTCCTGATCGGATTCTCTCCTTCATGTTTGAGGTAGAAAGGGAACTGTATCGTTTGGGTGTGCCTGTCAAGACACGTCATAATGAAGTAGCACCCGGACAGTTTGAGATTGCTCCTGTTTTCGAAAAAGTAAATGTGGCCGCCGATCATCAGCAGCTGACTATGATCGTCCTCAAGAAAGTGGCCCGCAAATACGGAATGGTATGCCTTCTGCATGAAAAACCGTTTCTTGGAATCAATGGCAGCGGCAAGCACGCGAACTGGTCGTTCGTGACCAGCAGGGGCGCCAACTTGCTCGAACCCGGTGACAGCCCCCATGAAAACATGCAATTCCTCTTTTTCTTTACCGCGGTGCTCAAAGCCCTATACGATCATCAGGACCTGATGAGGGCTTCCATTGCAAGTGCCGGCAACGACCACCGGCTTGGTGCCAATGAAGCGCCACCCGCCATTATATCGGCATATATCGGTGAACAACTTGATGACATCATCCTTCAGATCCGAAACGGGGGCATCACCAATTCCAAAAAAGAAGGGCTTCTGGGTCTTGGCATACCCGTGCTTCCCCATATCCCAAAACATGCCGGGGACCGGAACCGGACTTCGCCTTTTGCTTTCACAGGAAACAAGTTCGAGTTCCGTGCCGTCGGGTCGGAACAGTCGGTTTCCTTTCCCGTGACAGTGCTCAATACAACTGTGGCCCAGTCGCTGGACGAACTTACAACGTCACTCCTGGCTATGCAGGAAAAAACAGGCTCTTTTGAGGAGGCGCTTGCCGCAACTCTGAAAAAAACCTATGAGGAGATTCATCCCATTCTGTTCCACGGTGACGGTTATTCGGTCGCCTGGCAGGCAGAGGCGGACAAGCGGGGCCTGCTAAACCTGAAATCCACGATGGATTCCCTGCCATACCTGACAGCCGAAAAGAATGTGGCTCTGTTCGAAAAATACGGAGTGCTCTCTCATCGGGAATTGGATTCGCGTCTTGAAACCTATCTGGAACAATACTTTATCAAAATAAATATCGAGGCCGAAACCACTGAAGAGATTGTCCGGACCATGATTCTTCCTGCCGCGTTTCGTTATCTTGATGAAGTGCTCAAGGTCAATGAAAAATTATCAGGCGCCGGTATGGATGGCAAACTCATCCTGAAGCAGGCAGAGGAGATTCACTCCAACCTGTCGGAGCTGCTGGTTCACCTTGACCGGCTCAGCAAGCAGAATATTGAACTTGGTGGAGATACGGTTCCAGAAAAAGCACGACATGTCCATGACAATGTGCTTCCTGAAATGAACCGGGTGCGTGTTGTTGCAGATAAACTGGAAAAATACATGGCCGATGATTACTGGCCATTACCTACGTATCGTGAAATGCTATTCGTGAAGTAGCCACTCACTCACTCACTCACTCACTCACTCACTCACTCACTCACTCACTCACTCACTCACT
>SLHZ01000241.1 GCA_007135895.1 Balneolales bacterium
CAGCAAACAGAAATATGTAGATGATTTCAAACGGACATTCCTGCCCATTATGATATGGGTTCTGATCACCTGTTTTCTTGTGGGTCTTGAGGACTTTAGCAGTGCTGCCCTGCTGCTCCTCATGTGTCTGGTCGTGATGTTTGTGGGCCGTGTAAGTGTATGGCACATAACCGCTCTCCTGTTGGTCGGTCTGCTGGGTGCCGGTTTGCTGCTGCTTCCGTCCGCCGAGCGCCAAAGCCGCCTGACCAACTATGTACAGCAGGTCCGGCATATCGAAAGCAGTGAGTTCCGGCTTACTTCGGGATACCAGGCGCAGCAGGCTCACATTGCGATTGCACAGGGACGGCTCCTGGGCGTGGGCATCGGCAAGAGCACGCAGAGGGATTTTCTTCCGGCGCCCTACAATGATTTCATCTACGCCATCATCATCGAGGAGTACGGACTCCTGGGTGGGGGGGTAATACTAATGCTCTATGTGCTGATTTTGTTCCGTGGCATTGCGGTTATTGCCAAACGGGCCCGTGACCAGCTTGCCATGCTCATGGCAGTCGGCTGCACCCTTGGTGTAACCATGTATGCTTTTGTGAACGCGGGAGTGGCAACGGGTCTTCTGCCGGTTACCGGTCTGCCTATGCCATTTATCAGTTATGGTGGAACGAGCATGCTTTTCTCGGGCATCATGATTGGCATCCTGCTTCATATATCAAAACACAGGGAGGAGTTCTATGCCTGATGGATTCCGCTTTATGTTGGCGGCCGGGGGGACCGGCGGCCATGTCTATCCGGCCATCGCCATTGCTGATGCGCTGCGCCGGCGGCATCCTGACTCCGAAATCCTTTTTGTGGGCACCCGGGACCGGATGGAGTGGAAAGCTGTGCCTGCCGCAGGCTATGATATCTCGGCGATCTGGATCAGCGGATTCCACCGAAGGATGACGCTCAGGAACCTGGCATTTCCTCTCAAACTGGTGGTGAGCCTGTGGCAAAGCTGGCGCCTCATTCGTTCTTTCCGACCCTCGGCACTGATTAGCTGCGGTGGATTTGCCGCAGGACCTGTCGGATGGATGGCCGCCCGTATGGGGATCCCCGTTTTTCTGCAAGAACAAAACAGCTATCCCGGTGTGACCAACAGAAAACTGGCACCCCGGGCTGTTGAGATTTATACGGCCTTCGAAGCCGCTTCCAGATGGTTTCCGGAAGACAAGGTCGTACTGACCGGCAATCCGCTTCGCAAACTCCCGGTCATGACCGCCGAACAGGCCCGCAAACACTTCGGTTTTAGTGCCCGAAGGCCAGTGCTTCTTGTTATGGGTGGCAGCGGAGGTGCCAAAAGCATCAACGACGCCATGGTCCGCCATCTGCAAGATCTGCACGACGACGATGAACTGCAGATTATCTGGCAGTGCGGCGCCTCATATCTGACAGAGATATCCGAGCGTATTTTCGGTCCGGACGGCACACCGTCGCACTATCCGAATCTGCGCCTCTACGGCTTCATGGACGATATGGCCCAGGCCTGGCAGGCCGCCGACCTGGTCGTGGCCCGTGCCGGCGCCATCACCTGCTCGGAACTGCTGGTGGCAGGAAAGGCCGGTATCCTCGTGCCATCACCTTGGGTAGCCGGCGACCACCAGACCCATAATGCCCGCGCACTGGCCGATCAGGGAGCTGCACTTCTTCTTGCAGACCGGGACCTGCAAGATTTATTGGGTGATACCATCCGGAAACTCGTTGATGACCCTGACCGGTGCCTTTCCATGCAGGAACGCGCACGTACACTGGCCCGGCCGGATGCCGCCGAAGAAATTGCCGGCAGAATCCTGAAACACCTGGAAAATCAACCCGCAAAGAAATCATGAACAGCCAGAGAACAGAACCGACACACACAGATATAAACGAAACGGCATGAAGCACACCATCCCCACACAACCTGTTTTTGGCAATACCCGCCACATTCATATGGTCGGCATAGGTGGAATTGGAATGAGCGGCATGGCGGAGATCCTGCTGCAAAGAGGTTTCATTGTGACGGGTTCCGATGGCAGCCGGGGTGAAACCACCGACCGGCTTGAAAAACTCGGAGCCCGGATATGGCTGGGTCATGATGCCTCACAAATTGAAGGTGCCGATGTGGTCGTATATACCAGCGCAGTTAAAGCCGAAGAAAATGTAGAAACAGCCGCTGCCCTGGAAAAAGGAATACCGGTCATAAAACGGGCCGAAATGCTGGCCGAACTGATGCGCATGAAATACGGAATCGGTGTGGCCGGCACCCATGGCAAAACCACTACCACCACCATGACGGGCCTGGTGGTGCAGGCGGCCGGCTTTGATCCAACTATCATTGTGGGCGGACGCGTACACAGTTTCGACAAGACCAATGCCGTGGTCGGAAAGGGCGATATCGTTGTTGTGGAAGCGGATGAGTTCGACCGGACGTTCCTTCGTCTGAGCCCCTCCCTGGCTGTCATCACCAATATTGATATCGAACACATGGACATCTATCATGATGAAGACGATATCAAGAAAGCCTTTGTGGAGTTTGCCAACAAAGTACCGTTCTACGGAGCCGTGGTATTGTGCCTCGATGACCCTAAAGTGCGTAGTATCATTCCGGAAATAGAGCGCCGTATCATCACCTATGGATTTACTCCGCAGGCTCAGCTGCGCCCCGCCGATGTGAAAACGAGCCGCTTGCGCAGCTCCTTTACCGTAATGCTCGAAGAGGAGGAACTGGGTCGGGTGAGTGTGGACGCACCCGGTGAACACAATGTCCAGAATGCCCTGGCCGCCGTTGGGATCGGCCTGGAACTGGGCATGCCATTTGAAAAGATTAAAAGAGGTCTGAAAGCCTACTCTGGTGTATTTCGCCGTTTCCAGATAAAATATGACCACAACGAGATTATGGTGGTCGATGACTATGCCCACCATCCGACCGAAGTGAAAGCTACTCTGGGAGCCGCCCGCAAGGGATGGAAGGACCGGCGTATTATTGCCGTGTTTCAACCCCATCTCTATTCGCGGACCCACCAGCTTTGCAAAGAGTTCGGCTCGTCGTTCTTTGATGCGGAAACACTCGTGCTGACCGACATCTACCCGGCCCGGGAAAAACCCATCGAAGGGGTTAGTGGCAAACTGGTCGCCGATACCGCCAAAGCCTTCGGTCATCGTGATGTCCGCTATGTTCCCCGCAAGGAGGACCTGGCGCAAGAACTGCAAGCAATGATGCGTCCCGGAGATATGGTCATCACCATGGGTGCCGGTGACATATACCGCTACGGAGACCAGCTTGTGGATCTGTTGAAAGAAAGAGACTCCGGGAAAGAAAACCCGGTAAACGACAACCCGGCTAATAAAGAACCCGGCTACCGGAACCAGACAAACGACAACCCGGCAAACGACAACCCGGCTAATGAAGAACCCGGCAACCGGAACCGGACAAACGACAACCCGGCAAATGAAAATCCGACAACCGGACAAACGACAACCTGAAAGACGAAAAAAGCTGCCAACTGCCTGATCGTGTTCAAATCCTGAAATCATGGCCAGTAGAATCAAATCGCCCGGAATGGAGCACCTTTTCATCACGCTTTTGCTGGTGGCAGGCGCCGTTGTGGCCGGCTGGTATCTGAACCGGACGGTGGTAATAAGCAATATTCGCGTGGAAGGCAACCAAATGACGCATACCCGGGAAATCCTTGAAACAAGCTCCGTTAAAGAGGGCATGCACGCCGACAGCATCCGCTACCTGGAGATCATCAGCAGGGTGGAGGCGTTGCCATGGGTAGAGAAGGCCCATATCACGGTTTCCCCATCGGGACAGATGCGCATTCGGATAGAGGAAGCCGAACCTCTGGCTCTGTTACGCGACAGAAATCGCTCCGCCTGGGTCACCGCGAGTGGAATCCAGTTACCGGTGATACTGGGCACGGAGGTGGATGTACCGGTCCTCTACGGTTTTCGGATAAGTGACCGGCAGGATACGCTGGTTTCCGGTGAATTTTCAACGGCAAGAGACTTCCTGCTGGCAGCCCGAAAGTATCCGGAGGTCTATTCGGCAATTGGCGAGGTTATGGTCACAGTCGATGAAGGCGTGGTTGTGCTGACAGCGGAAAATGCTGTCCGCGTGACACTCGGACACGATCAGTTTGATGACCGGTTGCGGACCTGGCGGGCATTTCAGTCGCAAGTCATTTCGGAAAAAGGCATTACGGCCATGCAGTCGATTGATTTTCGCTATCGGGGTCAGGTGGTGACGAGGGAATAGCGAAAAATGGAGTATAAAATGCAGGCTGCTGAAGCCCGGTTAAACACAACGAATATGAAACAGAAATTTTTTACAGGAAAAAACAAACAGAAAAGAGTCAGACAGGCCATGATTTCCGGCCGGATTCTTTTCACAACCAGGTAATATTATGGACGATCGGATAGTAGTAGGTTTGGATATTGGTACCACGAAGGTGTGTGCCGTCGTTGCCTCGGTCGACGAAATGCAGAAAATCAATATACTCGGTGTGGGTATGGCACCCAGCGACGGCTTGAACCGGGGCGTAGTCGTCAACATTGAAAAAACGGTGAACGCCATACGAACCGCTATTGAGCAGGCTCAACTGGCATCGGGAATCGAGGTGAAATCGGTGAATGTGGGCATTGCCGGTGACCATATCCGCAGTATGAGGAGCAAAGGTGTCATTACCATCAACAATCGCGATAATGAGATCACCATACGTGATGTGGAACGCCTGCTTGAAGACTGTCAGCGGATCATGCTGCCAACCGATCAGCAAATCATACATGTGATACCCCAGGAGTTTATCGTCGACGGCCAGGATGGTATCGGTGATCCGGTCGGTATGAGTGGCATGCGCATGGAAGCCGAAGTCCATATCATAACCGGACTCGTGTCCGCTGCAAAAAATATGTTTCGCTGTGTGGAACGTGCCGGTTTTCAGGTGGATGATCTCATCCTCGAGCCTCTGGCCTCGTCGTATGCCGTACTAGACCATGAAGAGAAAGAAGCCGGGGTGGTGCTGGTGGATGTTGGCGGTGGAACCACGGATGTGGCCGTTTTCCAGGATAATACCATCCGCCATACGGCCGTGGTAGCCATCGCAGGTCAAAAAGTAACCGATGATATCCGCATAGGGCTGAGTGTACTGGAAGACCAGGCGGAAAAACTCAAAAGGGACCACGGTCTGGCTTATGTGGATCTCATCCAGGAAGATGAAATCATAACGGTACCGGGAATAGCCGGCCGCCCACCCAAAGAGATCAAAAAAAGCATTCTTTCCAAGATTATACAGGCCCGTGTCGAGGAGATCCTCGAAATCGTGGCCATCGAAGTTAAAAGAAGTGGGTACGCCAGTGAAATGAGTGCCGGGGTAGT
The DNA here is from genome assembly GCA_007135895.1 of Balneolales bacterium. Lineage (GTDB taxonomy): Bacteria > Bacteroidota > Rhodothermia > Balneolales > Natronogracilivirgulaceae > SLHZ01. Next base: position 5,387 of record SLHZ01000241.1, read on the forward strand.
GCTGACCGGTGGAGGCTCCCTGCTCGATGGTATCTGCCCCCTGGCCAATGATGTGATGGGAATGGATGCCAAGATCGGACTTCCCCGCGGTCTGACCGGCGGGCTGGTAAATGAGGTGAAGAATCCAATTTATGCGACCGGTGTGGGACTTGTGCTGCATGCGTTACGGCACAACAAGGCTTCCGGCGGACACGTCATGATTCCGTCATCCACGCAGGGATCCAGTGTGGAGAAGGTTATGAACCGGATTACCGCACGCATGAAAAGCTGGTTTAAAGAATTTTAATGGCAACATTTATTGACAACAGTGCAATCAAAAAAAACAAGGAGACGACTATGTCGAACCTGAAAAACACACGATTCAGCTTTGATGAACAAAGCCAGGAAAATGCAAAAATCAAGGTCGTGGGCATCGGCGGTGGCGGTGGCAATGCGATTAACAACATGATCGCCAAAGGCCTGAGCAATGTCGAATACATTGCTTTGAACACGGATGCCCAGGCTCTGAAACAAAATCATGCCGATACCTGCATCCAGGTCGGCCAAAATCTGACCAATGGGCTCGGGGCCGGTGCCCGGCCCGAAATCGGTCGTGAGGCCGTGGAAGAAAACCGCCATGATATCGAGGAGTCCATCGAGGGCGCCGATATGGTATTCGTTACGGCCGGCATGGGCGGCGGAACAGGAACCGGTGGAGCACCGGTCATCTCGGCCATCGCCAAACGTAAAGGAATACTGACCGTCGGTATCGTAACACTGCCTTTTGTATGCGAGGGTCGCATACGAATGAAATACGCGATGGATGGAATCAATGAGCTCAAAAAGAACTGCGACACCGTCATCGTCATACCTAATGAGCGGCTGCTGGATATCTGTGATGAAAACACCAGTCTGGTACAAGCTTTTGAAATGGCGAATGAGGTGCTCTATAATGCCACGCGCGGTATTTCCGACCTGATCCTGATGCCGGGTCTGATCAACCTCGATTTTGCCGATGTCCGTACCACCATGCTTGATGGCGGGGCTGCCATTATGGGTTCCGCCTCGGCAAAAGGTGCCGACCGCGCAGAAATTGCCGCCCGTGAAGCCATCAACTCGCCGCTTCTGGATGGAGTAAGCATCCGTGGTGCACGCAATGTCCTGGTCAATATATCGGCCGGATCCAATCTGGGTATGCGCGAAGCGACTATGGCTACCAGCATTATTCAGCAGGAAGCCGGTGAAGAAGCCGAAATCATATGGGGCACCGTTCTTGATGAAGACTTTGGCGAAGATCTCAGAATCACCGTGATCGCAACCGGTTTTGAGGCTGCAGAGGAAGAGAAAGCCGCACAAGAGGAACAGGAGGCCGCGGAAACCAAAAATGCGGCAAAAGATCGATCGATCTTGAGTCTTCCTGTAGCCGATGAGGTATCACGACGCTTCCCCGTCGAAGCTTCCGAGTTCTACAAAGGTGAAAAAAATCTGAAATACCTCGACACCCCGGCGGTTTCCAGGCGGCACGGACTGCGCCCGGTGACCGACACGGCAAAAGACCCGGAACAGCAACAGGAAAGGCCGGCAGAAA
>SLHZ01000291.1 GCA_007135895.1 Balneolales bacterium
ATACCGGCAGGGAGAAAACTTAACGAAGATGAAATGGAGTCGCTGGTCGATCAGCTGTTTGCCTGCAGCGATCCTTTTCGTGATCCTCTGGGAAATCCCACGATCCGTTCCCTGAGTGTTGACGACATCCGCAAGCTCCTTTTCAAGCAAATGTAGGCCAGGTCTCTGAGTTTCGCTTTTTGCAACAACAGTTTCGGAAGATGTAACTTCTCGAACCCGTGATTGCAGCTACCATAAAGTATAGAAAACAGCGGCTACTTAAACTGTACGGGATATCCCATTCGGGAGAGATTCCAGAATTCGCGCTGAAGGAAATCGCGAATCCGTGTCGCCGAGACAACATGCGTAATCCCGTAGTCGATTCTTGTTTTCTGCTCAGCAAAAAGTATGTCGTCATACGTCTGCAGGACCGGTTCAAGCAGCTGCTCGTCATCCGGAACAATCACCCACTCCCGTGTTGCCGAACTGGATCGGGCCATTCCCACCCATTCAAATGCCGGTATGCCGCCATTCACTGCAACCACTGCACCACCACTGAATCCGGGGTTGAAAAGAAGGTCCGTGATGAATGAATGATGGCGATCACGGTTGGGCTGACCCACAATTCCCGAGGTGACGACGGGATATCCGCGCGGATATCCCAGACCGTAGACAAAGCTGCCGGGAACCAGGCGATGAGGACGCCCCAAAGGGTAGGGGAAGATTGGGAAAACCTCTTCCAGCGGCTCTTCAATCTGATGCCTGTCAATGGGTGCTCCGATGATGGCCAGATCCGCCAGCTCGTCCCGGGCAAGGATGTCAAACGAACCCATGTAGGCAGCCTCAAACAGCCATTTGACCTGCTCTTTTCTTATGGATACCGTCTCGAGCACCCGTTCGCCCTGGTGCACCTGAAAGGTGAAAATCGTATCAGGTGAACTTACCACATGATTTGCAGTCAGAAAGGCAATTCTGTTGTTGAAATTGTGGATCACAACAGCCGTACCCGCAGCCGTGCTGTTGAACTCCAATGTGGCATAGCTTACATCGGCAAGGTCTACATTGCTGAGATTCTCCGGCGTTAGCCGATGCTGCGGATCCAATAGAAACGTAGTGTAGTAGCTGGTGCTGCTGATTCTTTTGATCGAATTCTGCATCTTTTCCAGATAAGGACCGGCATTGACCACAGGGTAACCAGACAGATATTCACCGGTGCCGGGCCGTTGTCTCAGCTCATCGGTATAACGCATGCAGGATGAGCCATACAACAAAATCATAAGAACGGCTATCCATCCCGATATATACCAGGAGCTGCCACCGGAGAATAAACGGCGAAAAGCTCCGTATAATGATGTGTTATGTCGTTTCAAGTGTAGAGGGATTGTGTCGTTGTGGTTTACTGCATGGTTTACAGTGATATCCTGCTGAGAAGGGGCCCCGTCAGATCTCTTCTCTCCGCACTCATCTCAAAGCCTGATACCGAGTGATGAAGCGCTGTGTGGAGCAAGGCATTTGCCGACTGACCATCATCCCTGATTCTGGCTGCCGTAAGCAGGGCGTCGGTGGCGCTTTTCTCCGCATCAAGCACGCGTCCGGCCGCCGCCAGTTTGCCGGATAATCTGCCCAGTGCCAGTGAACGCCAGTAATAACTCCGTATGTCATAGGCAATAGTAACAGCGGATCCGAAATCTTCGTTCTGAAGGTAGTGTTCTGCAAGGCGGAACTGCAATAAAGGCGCATCCCGGCTTAGTATACTCAATGTGACCGGCAACTCACGGTACCGGGTATCGGCAGCCATGATCATCAGTCGCTGCATGCCGGGGAGAAAACTCTCATGATCCATCGCATAGTGACCGGCCAGCTCAGTGGCCCGGTCGGGACGCCCCAGTTGAATCCATAGCTGCGCTGCATCTGTGATAAACTGATTCCGCTTTGCCGGATCGGACAATGCGCGGATCTTTTCCTCCGCCTGCTGCAGCGACGCTACTGATCTGGACCGATGATTGCGTTTCTTGTGCAAATTCGACAGCCATAAATCCGACTGAATTCGGAAATGTGCGGACGCATGCTGCCCGACAGATTCAAGATAACTGGCCAGCAATGAGTCGGCGCGCTGGTAATCACCAAAATCCACCAGTATGTCAATCAGTTCGGAATGGGCCGTCATCTTCTCTGCAAGGTGGTCGGGAATGGTATCCAGCATGGCCAGACTTCGCGCAACAAAGCCGTTTTTGGCATGCTCGACCGCAATGGCCGTCACACTGGTAGAGCGGAAGTATTCGTTTTCAAGTGATCGGGCCAGTTCCAGTGCTTTTTCAAGCTGATGACGCCGGGCATGTTCGGTGGCAAGCTCTCGTATGGCAAATCCGGAATAGCGGTCGTCCAGGGATTCTATATGACGAATGACAGACATACTGGCATCGAATGCCTCATTACGGGAATACACTCCGCTCAAGACGGTCAGAGCCTCTATATAATCGAGCCGGTTTCGCTCTTCGGGCGAAGGAAGTGCCCGGCTCTGCAAGTCCGGCACCCGGTCAGCCATACCCTCACGGTAGAGATGCTCGGTCATACGGGCCAAAAGCAGGACATGATCTTCGGGAGACAGATATTCCATCAAAAGCAAAAATGATTCATGAAGATGCGGTACATCCTTTTCCGGAAAACCCGATTCCACCATGTATGATAACGCCTGATTCAATATCCGCCGGTCCTGAATCTGTTCCGCCGATGTCATAGCGTACTGCCAGTTCTTTGCTTGCGCATGGGACTGTGTCAGAAAAAGATTGATCCTGTCGGCCTTTTCAACACTCCAGTGTATATCCGCCTGCCGGGCAATATCGGAAATCAGCCGCTCATACAAATCTGTTCTGCCATTCTTATAAGCGATAAGCGCATATTCCTTCAATTTTTCCGCCTGGTCAACCTCGTCCCCAGTACGTCGGATCAGGTAAAGAGCCAGTTTTTCAAAATCATCCAGGGCGGAGGCTCTGGCTCTCAGAACAGGTACTTTTCTTCTTAATTCACCAATCGTCAATTCACCGACAAGAGTCTGATGCTGGGTCACACTAACAGCGATCTGTGTGCCCGGAAAACGCTCTATGATCATTTCAATGTTATCCAAAGCCCCGCGATAGTTTTCATAAGCGGCCACAGGATCCTCTTCTTCAATTTGCAAAGCCGTTTCAACCTGACGGAAGGCCTCGACAAACAAACGATTTGCTTCGCGGTCGGAATCGGGAGCGGTGCATTGAGCCAGCAACAGAAAGAGCGTGGCAGAAATAGCAAGAAGAGGGAATCCGGATGTTTTCATGAGCGGAAAAAGACAATGTAACAGTAAAGAAAATACGATGATTTAGCGCTATTTACAGTAGCAAAAGCGTAAAAAAGCCTGTCGAGTCGATCTGTTTTGGGTTGACACAATAAAAACATATATTGTACATATACCCATGAAGAAGTTTATCCTGCACAACCGGAATGATGAAAAACGGACAGCCGAACGTACTGTTGCGTACCGGGAACTCCTCAATGATACGCAATACGAAGCGGTAATGTTCCAAAACGGTCCGGCTTTGGTTATAGCCGGTGCCGGAACCGGAAAGACCAGGACACTAACGTATCGTGTCGCAAGGCTCATAGAGGACGATGTACCGCCGGAGTCCATCCTGTTGCTGACCTTTACCAGGCGGGCTGCACATGAAATGCTGGATCGGGCCGCATCGGTGCTGGATGGGCGATGTCAAAGGGTACAGGGAGGCACCTTCCACCATTACTGCAACCACCTGCTGCATCGCTTCGCAGGAAAACTGGGCTTTCCCGCAAATTTCACTTTGCTCGACCAGGCGGATGCCATGGATACCATACAGCACATGAGGTCATCTTTCGTCAGGCAGACCGGACTGAGAAGATTCCCCCAAAAACAGACCTTGCTAAGTCTTTTTTCGGCATCCGTAAACAGACAGATACCGCTTTATGATGTCCTGGCCAAAGATCAACCGGCTTTCCTGGAGCACTATGAGGCTATCGAGACCCTGCAGAAACGATATGCTGCCTATAAAAAGGATAACGCTCTCATGGATTTTGACGACCTGTTGCTCCACACCCTTCATCTGCTTCAAAACGAAGATCAGGTCCGGACCCGGGTTGCCGCTGAAAACAGATTCGTCATGGTGGACGAATACCAGGACACCAACCGTCTTCAGGCCGATCTGGTCAAACTCTTCAGTTCCTGTCATGATAATCTGATGGCGGTGGGAGATGATGCACAGAGCATCTACGCTTTCCGTGGAGCCGACTCCAGAAACATCCTGCAATTTCCCGAAGAGTTCCCCGGATGTACCCTCATCACACTGGAAGAAAACTACAGGTCCGTACAACCGGTACTGGACCTGGCGAACAAGCTTTTGGAACAGGCACACCAGAAGTTTGAAAAGAAACTGTTTACCCGGAAAAAAGAAGGGGACCTGCCCGGTCTCGTCAAGGCATCCACAGAGAGAGATCAGTCACGTTTTGTGGCCCAAATGATCCTGCATCTCCGGGAGCAGGATATACCATTGTCCGATATCGCCGTCCTTTTCCGCAACGGAAGAGACTCATACAACATCGAATGGGAACTGAATAAAAGCAATATTCCCTTCCGCAAATTCGGTGGACAAAAATTTGCCGAAGCTGCACATATCCGAGATGTCATGGCACATATCCGTGTCATCGTCAATCCGGACGACCAGGTGGCATGGAATCGCCTGCTTCTGTTGCTCGATGGGATTGGTCCGAAAACAGCTGGCGAACTGGTAAGCTGGCTGAAACGAAACCGGAAATCTGAACTGGGGGATACCCACCTGGTCAGCAAGAAATACAAGAAACAGCTGGACCGCCTCAGCATGATGCTTGCTGAGCTTAAAACACTGAGAAACAACCCTCATAAAGCTGTTGAAAAGGCCGTGTTGTACTACCGGCCGATTTGCGAGAACAGGTTTGACGACAGCCCGAAGAGAATCAGGGATCTGGAGGCATTCGTGATTCTTGCCGCCGCTTTCAACTCACTCGATAAAATGCTGAATGAGATGACACTCGATCCGATCGACTCATCGGCCATGGAAACAGAATCATCCATGAAGGAGGAAGCACCTCTGACGCTCAGTACCATTCATTCAGCAAAAGGCCTGGAATGGGATACGGTGTTTGTCATTCAATGCCTTGATGGCATCATCCCATCGGGGTTTTCTGTAGACAGTAACCGTGATCTTGACGAAGAACTCAGACTTTTGTACGTGGCATGCACACGAGCAAAAGAAAGGCTCTTTATCACCTATCCGATTTCCAGGCAAAGCTCCTTTGGCGACTATTTCTCCAACCCTTCACGGTTTATCTCTTCACTGCCGGAAACCATCCTTGAGCCCTGGATGCTGATCGAGGAAAAGCGATTGCTTTCCGATACCCGAAGCATATCACCCGCTTAAATCCGGCCTTTGAGGATACGGTATTGCCGTATAATATCCTTTAGAAGCCAATAGAAGGCATAGGGGGGGAAGAGTATGAAAACGCTAATGGTAAGAAATTTCCTGCGATCGGAATAGGGATACTCGTATATACCAGACATTGCGGCTACCCACAGGATCAACAGGGTGAAACTGCCAAGCGCTACCAGTATCGAACCGATAGTTCCGAATTGATCATGGATAATCTCAAGCATAGTGGTATTTTTTTCCGTGGTGATGCGTATCTTCTAAAGTTACCAAATTAGTTGCTGAAAAACATCATGTTGCCAGTAGTAGCCATTGTCGGACGTCCCAATGTGGGCAAATCAACCATATTCAACCGCCTGATAGGAGAAAGACAGGCCATCGTCCATGATGAGTCCGGTGTGACCAGAGATCGTCATTACGGAGAATCCTTCTGGAACGGTCGTGAGTTCATCATTATTGATACCGGCGGTTATCTCCAGGGAAAAGCAGATGCCATTGTCACCGGTATTCGCAGTCAGGTGGAACTGGCGATCCGTGAAGCGGATGTGATCCTTTTTGTAGCCGATGTGACACAGGGAGTTACCGATCACGATGATGCTGTCGCCCAGATGCTGAGGCGCCAGGACAAGCCGGTTGTGGTGGTTGCAAATAAAGCCGACAACACCGCCAAGTCCTGGGATTCGGCCAACCTATACCGGCTGGGGTTCAATGATCTGTACCCTGTCTCCGCTCTGTCAGGCCTGGGCACCGGGGACCTGTTGGATCATCTGGTGGACCTGCTTCCGGAGAAACAGAGTGAAACCCAGGAACAGCCATGGCCGAAACTGGCGGTTATCGGTCGGCCCAACGTTGGCAAAAGCAGCCTGATCAACGCATTGCTCAAGGATGAACGCTGCATTGTGACCGATATTCCGGGAACAACCCGTGATTCCATCAACAGCCGCCTTGATTACGCTGGTAAATCGTATACCCTGATTGATACGGCCGGACTCAGAAAACGCTCGAAAGTACATGATAATATCGAGTTCTACAGTCTTATCCGTACTGAAAAAAGCATCCGTGAATGTGATGTGGCTATCCTGATGGTGGACGCCTCCGTCGGATTCGAAGTTCAGGACGCCCGGCTTCTCAGATATGCCGAACAGTTCAACAAGGGCATGATACTGGTTTTGAATAAGTGGGATCTGGTGGAAAAAGAGACCAATACGGCCAAACAGTTCACCGATCAGATTTACCGGAAAGTGCCAAACCTGGATTATGTGCCAGTTATAACTTCATCAGCACTAACCGGTTTGCGAATCCAGAAAATACTGGACACTTGCGAACAAGTGCTCGCCGAAAGAGAAAAAAAGATCTCTACATCCGAACTCAACCGTTTTCTGAAAGAAATCACGACAAAAAGACCCCTGCCTTATATAAGAGGCCGGCAACTGACGATTAA
>SLHZ01000203.1 GCA_007135895.1 Balneolales bacterium
AAAGCTTTGAAGAAGTGCAACAATCTGAGTATCACTATCTGATCAGGTTTTCAGAGCGGCCGTTGATGACTGATATAACGTATTTATTTTCTGCACTATACAATATCATTATAAAAAGAGCCAGAAGTGGGTAATAGCGTGTAAAGCGATGTTTTGGGGGATGGGTTCACATTTCAATTTCCTGGGGAGTATTCTCTCGAGCCAATTTTCTCATTCAAATATTTTCTCTCAATCGTTTTGAGCTGTAATAGTCCAGGTTACTTTTTTCAAAACCATTTTTTGATTTTTTCTTTTAGTTCTTGCGTTTTCATAGTTGAGCAGGTTCACCCCAAACTTGCAGTTCCCGGAAAATGGGGACAAAAATATTACGCCTGATCTGTTTCAGGTGCTTTCTCAGGTTGTAACCGGTGCCGATGCGCTTACGAAAGCAGACCATCTCTATATATATCAGGGATTTAACACACAGGTGTGAAATTTCCTACATATAAAGCATCTGGCGGGCGTCATTCAGGTTGATTCCCAGGCGGTCATAGCCCTTTAGGGTGTCTTTGCGGGGCCAGTCGACCTGATGATGCTCCCATCGGAACTCCACGGTATCAAGAATGCCGAAGGACGCCTTACCGCTACTATCACGGGGCTGACCGATACTTCCCGGGTTGATCAAATACCGGTGTCCCGGTATCATGCGATAGACACCCATATCCCCGGCCACAACACCTGGGATATGGGTATGCCCGACCAGGCAAAAATCCTGCTCGATCAGCGACAAAACATCGCGGCACAACGGAGCAGAATTGAGATAAACCCACTGGTCCGGATTAACAGGTGAGGCATGAGCAGCGATCCAGTTGTCCTCCTGCAACGTCAACGGTGCTTCCAGCAGATAAGCACGGTTCTCGGGAGTGAGATTGTCGCGCGTCCAGGCCAGCAGCGAATAATTCGGTTTGCGAAACATGCGCAGCGAAATACGCCCGATGGCCCCCGCATCATGGTTCCCCAAAACAGTAGGAATCTCACGTGTCCTTAGAACGTCAATCACTTCGTTGGGATAAGGGCCATATCCGACCTGGTCGCCAAGACTGATGATTCGGTCATAGCTCAGCGTATCCAGTTTCTGCAGGCAGGCATTCAGGGCAGGAAGATTTGCATGGATATCGGAAAGTACAGCTATGCGCATGATGAAAATTACCAGTTGGTTTTTTTGATGATATGCAAATGTAAAATCGATAGATATACATTAAGAAATTTAAATCAATAGATATACAAAATAAAAATAATGCGAAAAAGTTAGACAAGATCCCGTAAAAGGGGAATGCCGGGTTCCAGGGCCAGACGTTAATTAAGTATATTTAATTTTTTTTCAATGGATTTCATGTGTAAACTTATAATTACATGTTCCCGGATGCGCCTGGAACCTTACCGTGTATGAGAATATTGGCGCAATAATGTTGGCGCAAAAGGGTATATAACACGAAGGTAAAGACGACACCCGAAAATGAAATCTGATGGAACCTGGCAAAATAAGTTGAAATGATCTCATAATAGGACCTGTCAAGATACCGTTAGATAGACTTAAAGCAAAACTCACCAAAATGCTCGATTCAGAACCTCTTTACAACGGCAACAAGCCGACATCCAATTCCAGCTCCCGGTTTCCGACCGATGCAGGCGGTACCAACCGTGGCGGAGATCACTATACAATCGGTGGAGCTGACCAGGAGCAGGGCAGCTATAACCAGCAAAAAATTATTGCCGGACTACTCCGGTTCAAATGGCTGATACTGCTGACTGTGCTGGCAGGCGGTGCCGCCGCATGGTACTACACCCAAAATTTAATCCCCCAGTACCGTGCATCCGGAACCGTCATTATCAACATTGATCAAGATGTTCCGTACAGAACAAGTGGAGATTTGGCCAGCATGGTCAATCGCTCGCTTGTCCCTCACGGCTCCGGTACCAGGGATAACCATATTCAAACGTTGCAGTCGCGCAGTTTCGCCGAGCGGTTGGCGGACGAGGTGATGGCACGCGACACCATGAGCAACGGGGAGACGTTTCCCATTCTCCTGCATGCCGAAGAGGGCAATGAACCCGTTAGAGCGACACACAGCCAGGTGGTCTCCCGCATCCGTGGCAATACCGAGGTGAAACGTTCCTCTGGTTCCAACGATTTGATCGAGGTTATTCATCACTCAGCAGATCCCTTTGAGGCTACGGAATTAGCCAATCTGTTTATGGACGAATTTGTTGCCCTGATTGATGAGCGGGCCCGCTCCTCCATCCGTGCCTCCCTGGAATATCTTCAAAAAGTGATACTGGATGATGTGGGCCAACGACTGGCCAATTCGGAGCTGCGAATAGAGGCTTTTATGCGCACTGAGCCGGGGGGGATTGACCTTTCCTCCCATACCAGCCGGCTGGTCAGCGAGGTAGCCGTACTGGAGCAGCAGATCGAGATAAATGAGCTCGAGCTGGAGTCAATGAGACAAAGGTATGTTATCCTGGAGGAGGAGCTCAATGAGATAGAACCCGGTTTGGCTGACCAGATGAAGTTGGCGACCACCTCGCGGGTCCGGATAATGCAGGAGAATATGGCGAACTTGACCATTGAGCGCCTGATGATGTTCAACAGGAATCCGGAGCTTCGTGCCAATGAGGAACTGGAACCCCGTCTGCAGCAGATCAACCGCGAGATGGCGGAGCTAAACGAAGAGATTGATGAGCTGGTCACCTACGGTCTGGAACAGACCAGAGGCTTTCTTTTCACCGAACCCGGTGAGATCAACACACGCATCCTTGAGCTGAAGAGGGGGATTGCTGAGCAAGAGGTGGAAATGTTACGACTGGAGGCGATTACGAACCTGGCCAGAAGGCAGGTCGCCGAATATGAAGCGCAACTGCAACTACTTCCCCAAAATCAGATGAACATGGCACGGCTTGAGCGTAACCGTCAGCGCAACGAATCCATGTATAATGAGCTCTCCTCACGTGCTTTTGAACTGGAGCTGCTGGAGCAGAGCACCGAGGGAAACGTGCGTATCTTTGAAACGGCACTCCAGCCAGGCAGCCCTTATAGCCCAAATGAGCAGAAAAACCTTGTCTTCGGACTGCTTTTCGGTTTTGGCCTTTCCGTCACCGGCGTATTGCTGCTGGTCATGCTGGACCACAGAATCGACAGCATCGATTTGCTGAAAAAGTTGCAACTGCCGGTGCTCTCCGTTATTCCGGAAAAGAAATCCATCATCAAAAAACAGTTCAAGAGGCAGACCCACTTCCGGGTGGAAGATAAAAATCTATCCACTTCGCTTATCTCCCTCCATGATCCGATTTCCAATGTATCGGAGAGCTACCGGCGGCTCTACAACAACTTGCGGTACAACAATCCCGACAGCCGAAACAAGGTATTTGTGCTTACCAGCCCGGGCAAGGGCGAAGGTAAAACGACCGCTGTCGCCAATCTTGCGGTGACCATGGGTGAAACCGGCAAGCGGGTGTTGCTGATGGATTGCGACTTCCGTAAACCGAACATGCACAATATGTTCGGCGTCAAAAAAGAACCGGGAATCACAAACTATCTGTTTAACGGAAATCCACTGGGTGAGCTGATCACACCTTCACCGGCACCGGGCCTGGATCTGCTGACCGCTGGAACACAAACCGTCAGTCCGGACCGGGCTATCAACAGCAAAAAGATGGAACAGCTGATCGGCGAATTGTCGGAAATGTACGACTATATTTTGATCGACACTGCGCCATTCGGCATCATCTCCGATTCGGCGCCTCTGATCCGCATGGCGGACGGCGTGATTGCCCTGGTGCGCTTCAAAAAGACAAAAACACCCGAATTGGAGCAACTGCTGGAGAACTTGTACAGCATACACGCCGAAATCATGGGCACCGTGCTCAATGACTTTGATCCCAAGGTCGCCTCGGGCTATTACGCTAATAACCGCAGGTACAACTACAACACCAAAGTGTACCGGAGTTACAACGAAAAGGTGTCCCGGACCAAGACCGACAAAAAACTGGAAGAAAAGGTATAGTCCCGCTCTTTTGACACAATTCTTTATCTCATTCATTTATGACACATCCTGGGCAGCAGCTTCTGACACACAAGCGCATGAGTGCCCCATAGATGCTTTACCCGGCTATAAAAATCAAAAAAACAGATAGATGCAAATACCATACCTTAAAGTATTCTTATTTACCCTGGTTTTAACGGGCCTGTTTGCCACCCGGGCAGCTGCGCAAGTGGACCCCTTCACCCAGTTCTCTCCGGACATTGTACGCCTGGCAGAGCCCGGTGTACTGGTAGATACCATCAACGTCTGGGGTGCGGTGAGCATGCGAGGTCGCTTTATAGTTCCCAGGGGCACTTCGGTTAGCGAGATGCTCTCCTACACCGGTGGGCCGAACGTGTCCACCAGAAGGTCCGGTCGTGGTGCTGATGTCATGGGGTATTTCACCCATCCCCAGGTGGAGGTGTATCTCAACCGGATTGACGAAGAGGGCGGGGGAGAGTTTGTGGAGCTCTGGACCTATCGGGTGACGGAGCCTTTTCCCGAGGGAATGCGTCACTACCCGCTTCGAAACGGGGAGTATATCACGGTTCATATCCGTGAACGGCCCACTACGCTTCAGTACATACTTTTCGGGATCACAACCGTTGGTTCCCTGGCAGGCGGTTACTTCCTGATGGAACGAATAATTAATTAGGTGAAAGGCAACTTATACCCTTTATCCACCTCACCGTATTGCTGACCACCGTAAAAAAAATATTATATCTGCTGCCGAAAGGTGACCCGGTCAAACTGGTGATCCTGTTCTTTATGATGCTTTTGGCAGCGCTGCTGGAAGTTGCCGGCATCGGGATGATCCCGGCGTTTATCTCCATTGTGGCCGACCCGGACCGTGTGCTGCATTACGAGCCGGTCGAGCGGCTTTTTGCCACGCTGGGCATTGCCACATCCCGGGACCTGCTGATCTGGGGCGGGGGAATGCTGATCGGCATATTCGTGATCAAGAACCTGTATCTGGTCGCCTATTTCTACATACAGGCGCGGTTTATTTATAACCGCAAATACATCATTTCACACGGGCTGATGAGTGCTTACATGCAGGCGCCATACACCTTCCATTTGCAGCGTAACACGGCCGAGCTCCTTCGCAATACCAATCAGGAAGTGAGTCTGTTGGTACAAAACGTCTTGAAACCTACCCTTTTAATGGCCAAGGAAATGGTGATGGTGGCGGCCATTATTGTGTTTCTGGTGATTATGGAGCCGTTGATTTCCCTGGTGGTGTTTGCAGTGCTGGGATCTATGGTGGGTGGATTTTTGATGCTGACCCAGAAAACGATGAAGCGGTATGGGAGAGAAGAGCAGAAATTGCGCCGGGAGATGATCAAGGCGGTCAACCAGGGTCTGGGCGGCATCAAGGATGCGCGGGTATTGAATCGTGAGGCCGAGTTCATTGATGTTTTCCGGAAAGCGACGCGTCGCAGTTCGCAGTTGCTGACAATCAAAGAATTCCTGTCCAAAATTCCAAAGCCTGTTTTGGAGACGGTGGCGGTAGGCGGTATGATGCTGATTGCTGTGACCATGGTTATTCAGGGACGCCCAATCAGTTCCATTATCCCCATCATGGCACTGTTTGGAATGGCAACGGTCCGGCTGATGCCGGCCATTCAGCAGATAACCAGCTTCATGACCCGTTTACGATACAGTATCGTTTCCGTGGATCCGATTTATAACGATATGCTGGAGTTGGCGGAGTACCGTAAAGGTTTTCTGGCTGACCGCAAAAGAGAAGATCGCATGACGCTCACGGACAGCATTGAAGTCCGGCAGGTCCACTTTCACTATCCTGATTCGGAGGAACAGGCGCTGGACGGTGTATCCTTCAAAATACCAAGAGGCGGTGCGGTGGCATTTACCGGTAGATCCGGTGCCGGAAAAACCACGGTGGTGGACTTGATATTAGGACTGCTGGAGCCGCAAAAAGGCCGGATTTTGGTGGACGGGATCGACATTCAGCAAAATCTTTCCGCCTGGCAGCGCAACATTGGCTATATTCCCCAGTTCATCTATCTGGCCGATGAAACGCTGCGTAAGAATATCGCTTTTGGTCTGCCGGATGACAAGATTGATGATGAAAAAGTGTGGCAGGCGGTTCGTTTGGCGCAATTGGAAGAACTGGTACACCGCTTGCCTGACGGGATCAATACCGTGATTGGCGAACGTGGCACGCGGCTTTCCGGCGGACAGCGACAGCGCGTTGGTATCGCCCGTGCGCTCTATCACGACCCACAGTTGCTGGTAATGGACGAGGCGACATCGGCCCTGGACAACGCAACGGAAAAGCAGATTATTAAAGCGATTGAGCAGCTCAAGGGCGAGCGAACAATTATTACCATAGCTCATCGCTTGACTACGGTCATGAATTGCGATGTGATTTATTTCATGAGGGATGGTAAAATTGAATCACATGGCACCTACAATGAGCTGGTCTCGCATAACGAGCGATTCAAAGTGCTGGCCGAAGCAACCTGATTTGGATAATTATCAGTCGCCGCAATCCGATTCATGAGTTGAGGCAGTGTAAGCAAAATTCAGGTTTGGTGCACAATACATACCGTGTGCGACATTTAAAACTATTCGATTCTTGAGATTCATTATGCCCGGGAATGCGGCATCGGTGGCACCATCATCTGGGAACGCAGAGGCAGCCACCGCTCAAATCAGCCCCCTGCAAAAAAAACGCATCCCCCCCTCCAATGGGGTTAATGAATGTCCGCCATTATGTTATGACGGATTCATCCACTGCATGAGTAAGTATTTTTATGAAATATTAAAATATTT
>SLHZ01000015.1 GCA_007135895.1 Balneolales bacterium
AACCTTGGCACCAGGGTAGATATCATTGGCGAAACGGGACATGTGAAGGTATCCGGTTTCATAGACACTGTTGTGGCGGATGCGTACAAAATTGCCATTATTGCGGTCAAAACGCGCATGAACAACTTCTCCATCTCCAACGGATCTGATGGGGGTGCCGGTCGGAGCGGCGTAATCAATTCCGTGATGGGGGATATGCCGTCTCAGGACCGGGTGGTATCGACGGTTGGTAAAGCGTGAACTGATACGGGTGTAATCCAGTGGAGCGGCCATGAACTGTCTTCTGAGCGAGTTGCCCTGTTCATCAAAATACTCATCCAGTCCGTCTTGCCTGTAATGAAAAGCATAATAGTCCCGGTTGCGGTGATTGAAGTGTGCCGCCAGGATTCGGCCCATACCGGCTACTTTCCCATCAACCACTTGTTCTTCGAACAGTACCTGAAAATGATCTCCCGGATGGATACGGTAGAAATCAACCTGCCATGCAAAAACATCCGCCATCCGGTGTGTAAGTTGCGGGTTGACACCAATCTCTCTCATGGTCTGGTACAGGGATCCCCTGATGGTACCGGTTATTTTTCGGGTCTTTATCTGCACCGGTTTGCGATCTTTCTGCACCAAAATGGAATCACCCAGAGCGAATCGTACAAATTGGGTCTGATTTTCTTCGTAGACGATATAGCGCAAACGGCTGTTCTGCTGTTCCCCATCGGGTGAAAAGTAGAGGTGAAGAGGACGGCCTGCCATAATCCTCCGGACATCAAAAATCCCATCCGCGGCCCGGGAGAGTTCATGGATCTCTCTGTGGCTGAGTCCGTGTCTTCTGAGGATGAGGGATAGTGTTTCGTTGCGACGTACCGTCACACGTACTGCATCCAGACTGGTATCGGCACCAAACAGGTCACGCTTAGGAGTGAGAGATTTTTCGGGTTCCGCATGATCTGCAATTTCTGTTTCTTTCGGCGTTTTTTGGGATGTTTGCCCGGGATTCCAGTCGCAGTGCGAAACCGAAAACATCAAAATCAGTGCTGTAGCGGTAATAAAGTAAAAACGCATCGAATCAAAACGTAAAAACATAAAAAGACGTTTCGTGATCAGGCAGAAGCCGTAGATTAAATCCCCCAAACACCTAAACTACCATATTTTATATTCAAAAAAAATTGTCATCTTTGGCGCAACTGCCATTCCACCTGTTGTCTGAGCTCCGCCATTCCCGGAAATCCGGGATGAATCTGCTCCAGTCGGTTCAGACCATCCAGAGCGGCATGAAAATCACCACTTAGTGCATGGGCGCCGGAGAGGTTAAAGAGTGCCTGGGCATCATTCGGGTTGAAACGGAGTGCTTCATTTAAAAGTCGGATCCCTCGTTCGTAATGGCCGTCATTCACCTCGATAGAGCCCAGCATACGCGTTGTGAAGCTGGTTGGATTCAAGGAATAGGCCTTTTCAAAGTAACTTTTTGCCCGTTCAAAGTCCTGCATGACCTGCAGGAGCAGGCGTCCTGCATAGACATATGGCGAGTCGTTGTAGGGTTGGTCACGGATGAGTCCTTCGTATTCAAAAATGGCCTTTTCAAAGTAACCCATGGCAATGTAGTGTTCAGCTATTTCAATTTTGGCCTGATCCCACCGCTTGTCGGAATGGACGACCTGGAAGGCCAGTTCGTCGACTTTATTTTGCGGTTGATAGTTGAAAGGGTATCCCTGTTCGTGGCGTTTCGGCAAAAAGGGCCACCCGGTTGTGAGGAAGCGGATACGGTGCCAGACAATTTTTTCATCCAGCTCTGACAGGGTCATCCGGTCATAATACTCTTGCCAATCTCTTTTATTTCCGGCGATGGCATGCCTGCCCAGATAGCCGGTATTTTCCATCGCTTCATAGAAGACTTTTCCCATCAGGAAATAGCCATCCCGGTTGGGATGGAGGTGTTCGAGCATGAAGTCAAATCCGGTTATGTTGTTGATGCTGGCCTGTCGCATGGACTCATATACCGGCACATAATGGGCATTGCGGGCCGCCGCTGATGTTCGGATGATATCATTGAAAACCGAAGGAGCGCGGAACTTTAATGCATCGAGATCACGGGCCAGCGAGAAGGCGCTGTAGGCCTGTTCGTAGTTCTGCTGTTCGTAATACCGCTTTGCGTCCCGGAAGACCAGATCAGCGCCGGGATGTTGACCGGTTTCGACGGAGATGAAAGGCGGCTGATCTTTGAGGTTACTTGCAAGACTGCCGATAAAAACCGGTATTTGCTCTTCCTGAAATCGTTTGAGGATCCTGTCGAGGTTGCTTCGGAACTGGTTTTTGCCCATCTCAAACGTTTTACTTTCAAGTGTAATGGACTGATTCTGAACCATCCTCTGCATCAGTGTTCCGCCCTCAGGCGGGGACTGGTGCGAATTTATGAGTGATGAGAGAGTTTTACTGATGGAGGCAATAACGTCACGTACCAGCATGAATGTTTTGAAACGCTGCAGCTTGAGATAGTATCGGACAAAACCGGGGTAGGCTCCGAACTGCTCACTCGACCCCACCCCAAGTGCCCCGTAAAACTCGTTATGTCCGGCATAGATGAAGATGGCATCAGGCTCGTAGCGCAGGATTTCAGGAATCTGATCATAAAGGGTATAGGTATTGACGGCGGAAGTGCCGATGTTTACCACCTCTACCAGGTATCCGGGCAAGACATCCTGAAGAGCGTCGGCGGTTACGCGGGAAAAAATACCATTAAATCCGTAGGGGTAACCTGCGGCAGTTGATCCGCCCATCACGAAAATCCGGAATGAGCTGTCGGGTTTTTCGGCCAGAAAGACGTCATTGGAAAAACCGGGCAATGTTGTCGTGTTAAAGAAATACCTCGCATTGAAGTGGGTGTTGGCAAAGCCGTATTTTCCATCGAAAAACTCTTCCGGGAAGACGAAGAGCCTGGTATCACCACGGTACTGACCCCATCTCAGCCCTGTTTCCAGCAGAACAAAAAAGAGTACAGGTATAAGCAGGGTCATGAAAAGAAACAAGGCCTGCCGATTCTTGCTCAGAGGCGGTCTGACCGTGGAGAGATACTCTTCCACTTGCCGCAGCTCAAGATTGAGTTCCCGGGCGAGTCGCCGCGCGCTCTTGGCGCGAGCCTGGTTACGTATGACTTTTTTCTGTTTGCTGGTCAGTGATTGCTTCATGCTACCAATGAGCTGATGGGGTAGAGGATAAAGGCAGGTTTTGCCGGCTCACCGTGGGTTCCATACTACATCGTCAATCCGCTGCGATTTATTTTGAAAACGGGCCATGACAAATAGCAGGTCGGAGAGTCGGTTAAGAAAGATAAGCGCTTCATCGGAGATTTGCTCATGCTGACGACACGACACGCAATGGCGCTCCGCCCGCCGGCATATGGTACGTGCCAGGTGCAGGTAGGCCGAAGTGGTCGAGCCGCCCGGGAGAATGAAGGATTTTAGCGGTTCGAGCCTGCTGTCCAGATCGTCAATGATGCTTTCGAGATACCTGAAATGGTTTTTGGTGATCCGCTCCATGCGTGTCTTTTTGTCGGGTGGTGTTGCCAGGTCAGCACCCAGTACAAAAAGGTCATCCTGGAGCTTTCGGAGAATCGGGAGAAGCATGTCATCTGCTCCCGATGCAACGGCCAGACCCAGTACGGAGTTGAGTTCGTCGACGGTTCCATAAACTTCAATTCGAGCGTGATGTTTGCCCACACGTTGTCCCCCGAAGAGCGAAGTTTGGCCGTTATCACCGGTTTTTGTGTAGATTTTCATGTGTTTACTTTTTTTTGGGCAGATACTGCGTGTCAAGCTTTTCGTAATCCAATCCCTTGTGCTTTAGTTGCTGAAGTAAGGAACAGAATACCGGCTCCATTTCATTCCGGCAGCTCAATTTCAGTCTTACCTTTTCCAGATAGGACTCTTCGTGGATGGTGATATGAAACCGGGTGATCAGCTCCCTGAGGTCATTTTCAAGTTTATAGGGGTACTCGACACGGACAATACGGCAAAGCTGCAATGGTATCCTGACCGAATTATCAATGGCCATCCGGGCCGCTTCGCGATAGGCGTTAATCAGACCGGGTCTGCCCAGTTTGGTTCCCCCGTAATAGCGTGTTACCGTGAGCAGGGTTTGAAACAGGCTGTGCGTCCTGAGGACTCCCAGTATGGGCAGACCGGCCGTTCCCGAGGGTTCGCCATCATCCTGAAAAAACTCACGGTTTCGATCCGGATCCATGCGCCAGGCATAACACAGATGAGTCGCATCCGGATATTTCTTTGCAATTTTTGAAAGTAATTCCTCTATATTGACGTCACATGTGACCGGATGAGCATGAGAAAGAAAACGTGATCCACGGTCAGTGTATCTGGCAGATGCCGGATTGACGATTTGATGGGGATCCTGACTATCCATAGGTAAAACAGACTCATCGTTGTGAATGCACTATTTAGAAATAATGTCGGATAAAAAAAAGTCTATTCTTGATGCTTCGGTCTCCTTGTTTGCGCAAAAAGGCTACCGGTCAACCACCATAAGGATGATCGCCGGAAAGGCGGAAGTGAACGTAGCCCTGATTTCCTATTATTTCGGCTCCAAACATAATCTATTGAGCGCTATGCTGCAGCGCTATATGTCGGAGGTGAAAAATCTTTTGCAACGGATTATTGAGCTCGAATCAAGGCCGGAATTAGTTATTCGAAAATTTTTCCTTGATTACGCTGACTTCGCTTTTGAGAATCCGGGTACAGTGATTGTGGCACACCGCGAAATGACTCTGCTTAATGAGCATCCCGGGATGGTCAAAGAACTGGCGATGAATATGGTCGATCTTCACAAAGCACTCAAGGAAATACTCAAAGAGGCCATAAATTCTCAATCGGACTGCAACATTGACATTGAATTATCCGTATTAACCTTGAATGCGACCATTGAGAGTTTTTTGGTCCATGCTTTCATGTTCAACCGGGATTGTCCTTTCCTTGATATTGCTCCTGCAACCAGGAGTCAGATGAAGGAGCGTATGAAAAATCATTTGTCCGTATTACTTGAAAGAATGATTTCAGGCTGATACTATAACCGGTGTTTCTGCCGGGCAATGTCATCTGAAAAAACGTTCTTCAAGGAACGACCCAGAAGTTTGCGACGTTTCCCGTTTGCACGTGATTAAACGGCTGATTAATAAAAAAACTGTAACAGAAAGGCAAAATGACAGTTGCGGCTATATGAAAGACGTAATAAACTCGTCAGATGACCGGCAATCATATCGAAGGGATGGTATCCCCGGAAACGGGAGTATTCACAACCGGACAAACGGGAGTGCCTGTATCGGGACAAGATCTTTTTATCGGGAAAAAAGGAAACTGCGGACTTACATGCCAGGCCTGATCCTTGTGCTGTTTTTTTTCTTTTCTGTTTTACCGGGGATTCCCGTTGTGCCGGTTTTGGCGAAGACGGGTCCGTACGATACCGACACACTATCGCTGACGCTTGAGGACGCGGTTCTGATAGCGCTGGAAAACAATTTTGGACTGAGGGATGTGAAGCTGGACCGTGAGCGGGCTCGTCAGCAGGTTCGTGATGCATGGGGGAATGTGTATCCCCAGGTTACGGCTTCCGCCAATTATACTCGTAATCTGGTAACGGCCAACCCGTTTGCCGGAAGTGGGGCTGAGGATCTGTTTGCCGATTTTGGCGCGATCGGCTGGTTGCGGTATAATGAGAATCTGCGGCTTGAGGGCAAGGATGGAATTACCTATGATGAGTATCTTGAGCGGCAATTTCAGGGGCTTCAGGATGCGGGAATCACTCCGCCATCGGTAGATGACCCTTTCAGTGTAGATAATCAGTTTGTAGCGTCCCTGAGTATAACACAGACACTTTTTAGCGGTTCGGCATTTGGAGCGATACAGGGTGCGGAACAGTTCCAGAAACTCAGCGAAGATGCTGTTCACCGCGAGCGCCAGGTATTGATTGACCAGGTCAGAAGAGCCTTTTTCGGTGCCTTGCTCACAGCTCAGCAGGTTGATGTGCTTCAGAGAAGTGTCGAGAGGCTGGAACGAACGGTTGATGATGCCCGTCAGGCAGCCAGGCAGGGTCTTACTTCCCGCTTTGAGGAGCTTAGTGCCGAAGTGGAGCTGGTAAATCTTGAGACGGAACTGATTCAGGCAGAGAATCGTGCAGAACTGACTGCCCGCAATATCAACCTTCTGCTGGATCTGGATGTGCACCAGCCGGTGAAACTGACCGGAGATCTCAGTATGGCAGCTCTCCAGCCGGTGGGGGATGTGGCCCTTGAAGAGGCTATTGACTGGGCCTTTGCTTTCCGCCCTGATCTGGCCCAGGCGAAGGGCCTGGTGGAAATCAGCCGGATCAACGAACGTATAACCAAATCCGCTTACCGCCCCATGGTGAATGCTTTTGCCAACATCAACTACATAGGGCGGGTACCCGATGACCGTGAGCTGATCATGACCGATCCGGCAGATCCTTTTGCTTTCAGCAGCAGCTCACGCAGTTTTTTCCATGATTCTTTCTGGAATGCCAATGTGGCAGTAGGTCTGAACTTCAGCTGGAATATTTTTTCCGGTTTTCAGGACAGGGCACGTGCTGAACAAAGAAGGATTGAAACCAGAAAGAATGAGATTCAATATGAGTTTGTGACCAATGCAATCCGGCTGGAGGTTGATCAGGCACTTCGCAATCTGAGGAATACGGAACGTCGTATTGCCAGTCAGCGGCGCAATATTCAACAAGCCCAGCTCAATTATGATTTTGCCCGGACCCGGCTGAGAGAGGGCGTGGGGAACAGTCTGGAGGAGCGTCAGGCCTCCATGCTGCTCGAC
>SLHZ01000098.1 GCA_007135895.1 Balneolales bacterium
ATCTTTCTCTGTATCTGAAGCCAGATCCAAAAGCCAGGTTATTCACAAAATCTGAATAGTTGCCGGAGCGACCATTGGTGTACGATACATCCAGCCTAATGCTGTAATCGAGAACAAGAAGGACATTTACAAAGAGTTTTGAGGCATCGTTAAGAAATATATAGTACCGGATTCCAAACGGAAATTCAATAGATTGATAGTCAATCCTTGATATCGAGTAGACATTCGGCGAAGAGGTTTCACTCACTGTATTTCCAACCCTGTATTGCTGATACCCAGGCTCAAAAAGGATACTCCAGCTGTTCCGGTAGTATGGTACTATGAATTCAGCCTGCACTCCAAATCGATAGCTGAACATCGATCCCTCGTGAGGATTCAGAATATTGCGCCTTTGATGTTCAATGGTCAGGTTATTGTAGCTTAATCCCGGTTGCAGCGTTAGATTGAACAGATTCCGCCAGGAACCAAATCTTTGAACGACAAAATCAGGATCCATACATCTGTTGTATTTAATGAATTTCTGTTCAAGGCTTCTTCTGGTGTAATGTATTCGCCGCACTCTGTCGGGGGAGATGTTATCGCATTTCAAGTCGTTGATGATCTGCTGCATAAAAAAGTTGTTCCGGCCGATCTGGTTATCACTTGTAGAATAGCGCTTGTACACCAGCTGGCTTATTTCGGAATCATGAACCCGGTAAAAGAACCGGATCAGAGGCACATCCACATACATGTACAGGGTGGCATCACCTTCGACAAGCACCCGAAGAAACAGCACTTCATCCTCGAAGACGGGATTCCTGACATCGCTCAGCAAGTCCAACCGGTCGCTGGATCGGTCAATCCGGACTTTGGCCCTCACATACCTGGAGGCGCCGTAAACCCTGAACTCTTTGACTGATTTGATGTCGGCTTGCCGGACCTCGCCTCCTTCCGCCAATTTGTATTCGAACCGGTCAGGATTACTCCTCCAGTCTACATTTCGGATCAGGGCTTCGACCCTGGTACCGGAATCATCGATGAAATATCCTCTTTCAAAAATTATCTGTGCGATCGAATTGGCACTGGAAAAGATCAGAAAAGCGACAATTAGTGCAATTTTTTTCATTTTGAACAGCGTGTATCCAAGGGTCACGTTTATGACTGACTGAAGTACTCCCCGTTAATCGGACCACCTGATAAGGATTGCAGGCGCGGGATGCGGCAGTACTCAGCATAAGCATTGTCAATACTAACAGGATGCTTTTTCTCATAATACTTGCCCGACAAGGATAATGGCAAGTAACGGGTTCTGTTTTTTTGCGGGTGTGGTCGAAATTTGTATCATAGTCATCATCACATTAAGCCTTAACAACCTCGGCACTTTCATGCGAACGTCAATAATACTTGTCTTCTGGCTGTTTCTCCTGTCCGCCGGCCTGATGGTTTCGAACAGTAATTCAAAGACCACAGGTGCCACAGGTCAACCGGATTCGCCAATCCACGCGACCGTGGATCCCTTCGGCACCCCCGATACGGACCCGAAAGAAATGCCGGCCATCGTGCCCGAATGGGCTAAAAACGCCGTCTGGTACCAGATCTTTCCCGAACGCTTCCGCAACGGCGACCCATCCAACGATCCGGTGCCCGAACGCGTCCGCGATCCGCATTCATGGGAACTCGGAGCGCCGGATGGCTGGGAAATCTCGCCCTGGACCGGCGACTGGTATCAGCGAGCCGCCTGGGAGCAACGGGTCGGCCCCGATTTCTATGACTTCGTCTTCACACGACGCTACGGCGGCGATCTGCAGGGCGTCATCGACAAACTTGGCTACCTCGATTCGCTGGGTGTCACCGCCATCTACCTGAACCCCGTCTTTGACGCGGTCTCCCTCCATAAATACGATGCCAGCCACTTCCATCATATCGACCGCCACTTCGGCCCGGATCCGGAGGGTGACCTGGTCATCATGGCGCAGGAAAACCCGTCCGATCCGGCAACCTGGCAATGGACCTCGGCCGACAAACTCTTCCTGGAACTGATCGAAAAAGCGCACCAACGCGGCATCCGGATCATCCTGGATGGCGTGTGGAATCATGTGGGACGCGATTTCTGGGCTTTTCGCCATGTGCGCGAACATGACGCATCTTCCCGCTACGCCTCCTGGTTCAAGATCACAGATTTCGGGGAGGAGTATCCCGACGGGTTCGACTATCAGGGCTGGTGGGGCTATAAAGGCCTGCCCGAGCTTGCCGAAGACGGGGAAAACCTGCACCCGGAAGTGAAACAGCACATTTTTGATGTCACACAACGCTGGATGGCGCCGGATGGCGACCCTTCGCGGGGTATCGACGGCTGGCGGCTCGATATGGCCACCGAAGTCGGCAAGGAGTTCTGGCGGGAGTGGCACCGGCTGGTCCGCCGGCTAAACCCCGAAGCCCTGACCATCGCCGAAATCTGGGGCGATGAGGCGCGTGACTATATCGCCGATGATCTGTTCGATGTGGTCATGAACTACCGATGGGCCTACGCGACCCACGCCTTTTTCATCCAGCAGGCCACTTCGGCCTCTCAGTTCACAGACCGGCTCGCCGAACTGCGCGATGATTTCCCGGAAGCGGTGAACCTCGCCATGCAGAACCTGCTCGACGGACACGACACTGAGCGGCTGGCCTCAATGATCGTGAACAGCGAGTACGCCTACAAGGGTGGGATGGACGGGGAGGAGCAGGCCAAGATCCGTGATATCGGCAGCACCTACAATGTCCGCGCACCCAACGAGAAAGAACGGGAGCTGCAGCGCCTGATTGCCCTGTTCCAGTTCACCTACACGGGAGCGCCAATGATCTATTACGGTACCGAAGCGGGTATGTGGGGCGCCGATGACCCCGACGACCGCAAACCGATGGTCTGGCCCGACATGGAATTCGACGACGAAATCAACCATCCTTATTCGCGGCGACGGCCCCGCGATCCGGTCGCTTTCGATCATGATCTGTTCGACTGGTACGCCATGCTCGCCCGGCTGCGAGGGGAACGGGAAGCGCTGCGGACCGGATCCTTCCGGCTGGCCGCCGTCTCGGACAAATATGACGCGTTTGCCTTCACCCGGACCAGCAGGAATGATTTCGCCATTGTGATCATAAACAGAGGGGACAGGGATTTCACCCTGGAGTACAGCCCGAAGGATATCGACATGCCCCGTCAGGTATCCGACCAGATTACCGGAGAACAATTCCGGGTCCGCCGTGGCGTGATCCAAGTAACCGTGCCGCCACGGTCCGCCCGTATCATCACGCCACCCTGAGCGTCCGCATCGTGACCGTTCAAGAAAATTTCCCTACTTGAGGAGTATCATTTTTCGTTGCGATACCTGGGATCCGGTCACCATCCTGCAGATATACAAACCACTGGCCAGACCCGATCCGTCCCATATAACCGAATGCCGCCCCATGGGCCGGTGTTCGTTCAGTACATGCCCGACGCGATGACCCGGCAGCGAGTAGACCGTGATGGAGACATCGGAAGCAACCGGAAGATCAAACGTGATCACCGTCTGGTGATTGAAGGGGTTGGGATAGTTCTGATGCAAAAAGAACTCTTGCGGCCGGAAAACATCCCGTAATTCCGGGTTATGGCCGCCATCCCCATCATTTCCGGCATTCACGGCATCCATGTCAACCAGAAATTCCAGAATCTTTCCCATTACCTCCAGCCGTTTGCCGGAAGGGTAGATCGTCTCGAATGGAAACCCGAATACCAGAACGGCACCCGCTACTTCACTGCGGGGAAATGGCCCTTTATAAGCCACGCCGGCGACATTGTCCGCGGCCAAACCCGTATAGCGGAGAACATCAACCCCGCCATCTCTCCCACGGATGACATCCGGCCAGCTCACGTTGTAGGTACCCTGGGTCCCGTTGTCAAACCGAATGTCTGTCAGTTGATCAAACTCCGTACCGGGAATACCCTCGGCCTGGTACCACGTATCGCGCTGATTATTGGGCGCGTCGGCAACAAATTCCGATTTCAGGTAACCCCACATAAACTGACGATCCGCCACGGCGCCCCGGTGATCCAGGTCCCAGCCGATTTCAGAACCGCTGACAAACAGGGCTCCCCCCTGAAACAGATACGAAACAACCCTCGCCTGCTCCGCGGCATCAAACGTCCGGTCCGCCGTGCTCTCCGCGCCCAGAATCCAGAGAACCAGATCGTAGTCGGCAAGGCTGACCAGATCCCGTGCCACAGCCTGGTTGGTGACCGACTCAAACCGGTATCCATAGTGGAGAAGCTCAGGGGCGTAGTGCCTGATAAAATCCCTGGTATTACCGGTAATCTGACGATTAAACCCATTTACAATTAACACCGGACTCTCTTCCTGTGATGGCATGCCCGCCAGGACGGCAGACATCGTGCCGGGCAGATCCCCCATGGCCTGCAAACGGACATACACCAGTTCCCCGGTCGGAAGACCCTCAATAACCGGATTATCGGGATTGACCGTAATGGAAGAAAAAAAATCCCTTCCGTTCGCGCTCAACTGAACCCGGTATTCGCTCACCCCTTCGGCCTCCCCCAGCACAAGACGCAAGGTGTTGGGGCCCTCATTCAGCACTCCCCAGTCGTCCGGCACCTTCGGGATATCACCCAACGGATAAAAAGGCAGGGGGATCACCCCTTCATCGCTGATGAGCACATGCCAATGAGGATGCTGCAGCAGGTCGTGATAATTACCCGGTCTTCCGTTCACGATGATATGATTCTGCACCAGCCGGATGCCATGGCTGTAGTCAACATACGTTTCGGCATGGCCGTGGTAAACCGGCTGAATGGGGGTTCCATTGAGATAGTGCCAGCCGTATATCACAACCCTCCCCGACGACTGACCATAGATACGGTTCGAAATAATGACATCCTTCTTATGTCCGGCCACCAGCGTTCCGGGCGGATGCTCCTCTTTCGCGGCTTCTCGCTGCTCAAGCACCATGAGATGATGCTCGTACATCACCGGAACCGTGGTCATGAGGTCAGTCGGGGGAATAGGACGGGGCGAAAGCCTGAGCGGCGCCGCTTCCCAGATCTGATCAACCATCCGGCGCGTGGGCAGGGAATACCCAATCTCATTGCCGATCCGCTGAGCGAGCAGGGGCGTGGTGGGCATCAGGAAATAATCGTCATCGTCCCCCACCGCCAGGTAATCGGGCGTAACAAAATAGGTAACCGTCACACTGTCTTCCCCTGCCAGCCGTTTAACGGTTACCGGTATCAGTTCGCGGAGGAAATCGGGAACATTGCCGGATAGTACCTGTTCGAATATCGCCTCTTCGCGGGCGGCAAGCGGCAGCGATCGGATCTGCTCCTCAAAGCCGGAGCCCGACAAGGCATCGGCCCGACGATCCGGCAGATTCAGCCGCGGGGCGGTGACATTCGACACAGATGCTTCCTGCCCGTTGGCGTGCTGTTCGGACAGGTGCTGTGCGGTGGCGTGCTGTTCGGACAGGTGCTGTGCGGTGGTGTGTTGCACGGAGACATGCGACACAGCGGCGTTTTGCGCGGAAGCGTGCGGCACAGATGCTTCCTGCGCGGGCGCATCCCACGCACCGGCCAGCAGTATGATCGGCCACAAAAAAAGGTGCCGTTTCCAGTTCACGGTTTTTTTTGGACACATGCTATCAGCTCCTTTGGACTACAGGTCAAAAATTATTTCAAAGAAATCTACTTATTGCACATAATTCGACTTATTACACAGAAATCGGCATATTTCAAAAAACCGCAAGTCATACCGTAAACCAACGTGTAGTAGCATCGAGCCAAGATAACTCTATTTGCCTTGAAACAGCGTATTCGAATTGCAATCCTTGTGATGGGCTTCGGCGGACTGGTTGCCGAGATTCTCCT
This sequence comes from Balneolales bacterium, assembly GCA_007135895.1. Classification (GTDB taxonomy): domain Bacteria; phylum Bacteroidota; class Rhodothermia; order Balneolales; family Natronogracilivirgulaceae; genus SLHZ01. The sequence goes on from SLHZ01000098.1 coordinate 5,879, forward strand.
GCTGCGCGAACTGATGATCGTCTTCTCCGGAAACGAGCTCAGTATCGGAATCATCCTGGCAAACTGGCTTCTTCTCGAAGCCATTGGCTGTATCTACCCCGGACGCTGGATTGACCGCATCCGCGGCAAGTTGGAAGCCTTCACCCTGGTAACCATCCTCTTTTCGGTCGCTTTTATCGCCGCCATTGTCTTCGCGCGGATCCTGAAAAACATCCTGGGTGTATCGATCGGAGAGAATATCGGACTGTTTCCCATGTTCTACTCCTCGCTGCTGATTCTGCTTCCGGTCAGCCTGCTGCATGGCGCCCTGTTCACTTTCAGCTGCCGGATCTATGCGCTCGCTTCGGATCAGGAGGTCTCCGCGACACAGCCTTCTTCGCAGTTCCGCACCAACCCCCTCAAGGAAGTGGATGGTCTGAGGGATAATACCGCGGGGAAAGTATATATTTACGAAACCATAGGTACCATCACCGGTGGACTGGCCTGTACCTTCCTGCTGATCCCGCTGCTGAATACCTTTCAGGCCGCCTTTGTCATCGCCTTCCTGGGAATGCTCTCGTGCCTTTATATGCTCATTCCCTCATCGTGGCCGTTTTCCGTCTTTCTTTCGAAGCGAAACCAGGCACCGGCCGGTTTATTCGCAGAACCCGGCCCGGAAGGCCAGAATAGTCGCTGCCAGATATCCGTCCGGATCCTTCTGACGGGGCTGCTGATAGTGACCGGATACGCCGTAATCGGCGGACCGGCGGAAAAACTCCACCAGCAGACCATCCGCATGCAATGGAAAAACCACCAGGTGGTCCACTATCAAAACTCACGCTACGGCAATATCACCGTGCTGGAGAACCAGGGGCAATACCTCTTTTTCCTGGACGGCATACCCGAAATCATCACGCCCGTGCCCGACATGCTTTTTGTTGAGGAATTCGTCCACCTTCC
>SLHZ01000346.1 GCA_007135895.1 Balneolales bacterium
GTAATACTTTTCAACCGAATAGGCCTGAACACGATACCATTTGCCCAGGGATTCGGAATAGAACTCACACTCCTTCTCTTTCCCCTCCAGGGCAACCGGTCCGTAAAAAGCAGGCCAGTCGAAACTCTTCTCCGGCGATCCGGTCAGAACCTCCTTCGCCCTTCGGTAAATAATTTCCCCGCGCGGCAACCCGATGATGCGCTCAAACGTCGCATTGACCTCCAGAAACTCGAAATCGGCCGGACGGCCCTCTTCGTCCAGAATCATCCGGTGATGGGCATAGCCAAGCACCGGACTCTCAAACATCGCTTTGAGATGGCTTTCTTTGGAATTACTATCTTTCATGATCGCTGATTTCACACTCTGGAACCGGTATCTCCGGATTATGGTTCCGGCCCCCTGCCGGTTTCGGCAGCTCCGTATCATACTTCCGTTGTTCACCAACTCCGGACACTGCCGGTTCATAACCTATGCTTCCATGCCGGATCCGGCAGCTCCGTATCGTACTATCGTTGTTCACCAACTCCGGTCACTGCCGGTTCATACTTCCATACCGACTCCGGACGCTGCCGGTTTACGGTTTATGCTTCATTTTCGGATTCTTCTCCGGAATGCGGACCGGCAGCTGCCATATCCCGGATCGTTTCACCGGGAAACCACGCCTCGACCTGCAACCCGCCTTCCGGTGGTGTTGAAAAGGCCAGCTTCCCGCGCAACTGGCTGACCAGTCCGTGGATAATGGTATAACCAAAACTGTCCGGACGGTTCAGCCGCTCCAGATCCGGAACACCAACACCGTCATCTTTCACGCTAAAGGTAATGCCTTTTTCCCTCTTTTCCAGCGTCACTTCAATCGTTCCCTGCTTCCGGTCGCAAAATGCGTGCTTGAAAGCGTTGGTGAGCACCTCATTGACAAAAAGGGTCAGTGGGACCGACCTGTTCATGTCCAGAAAGAGATCCCCGGAACGGATCTTCACCAGGATCTCCTTGTCGTCCGGTTTGTAATGGTTTCTCAAATAGCCGGTGACCCGGTCAATCAGCTTACCGGACGGTATGCGCGTGAAGTCGTTGCTTTCGTAGACCAGCTCATGCACCCAGGCCATCGACATGATCCGGGTCTGAAGGTCCTGCAGAATGGTCTCCGGATTGATTTTTCCGTGGGCAAAATCGGACTGGAGCGCCAGCAGGCTGCAGATGACCGCCATGTTGTTCTTGACACGGTGGTGGATTTCGGACAGCAGGATGTTTTTCTCCTCAAGATTCCTGCGAAGGGCCTCTTCAAACTTCTTCCGCTCGGTGATGTCGGTATGCGTACCGATCAGCCGCAATGGAGTCCCGTCATCACCCCGCTCCACAATCTGCCCTTTCCCCTTGATCCACATCCAGTCGCCCTGCTTCGTCCGAAAACGGAATTCGGCCACATAGGATTCGGATTCGCTGCCAAGGAAGTTCCTGATCAACCCGGAGGTTGCCTCCAGATCATCGGGATGCACACGGTCGGCCCATCCCTTAAAAGTCTGTGGAAACTCCTTCGGCCGGTAACCGGCCATCGTGAAGTACCGGTCATCAAAAAACGTTTCGTTGGTCCGCAGATCCCAGTCCCACAACCCCACATTCTCGACCGACATGGCCAGATCCAGACGTTCCTGGCTTTTGCGCAACTCCTCGCGGATGGCATAATTCTCGGTTACATCCGAAAACACCAGCACAACACCGGTGATGACACTCAGTCTGTTCCGGATAGGAGCCGCCGTGTCGGCTATCTGATATTCGCGGCCGTCCCGTGAGATGAGCGTAGTGTGGTTGGAAAGTGCAAGCACCTTTTCCTTTTCCAGGACCTCCAGTGCCGGATCCGGCACACTTTCCCGTGTCCGGGCATCTACGATGCGGAACACCTCCCCCAGAGGCCTTCCGGCCGCCTCCGCCTCCGTCCATCCGCAAAGCTCCTCAGCCACCGGGTTCATGGCGGTCACACGGCCCCGTGTGTCGGTCGATATCACACCGTCCCCGATGGAACGAAGCGTCGTCTCCAGCTTATGCTCCCTTTCCCGCAAGGCCTCCCGGAGCTGTATGCGCCCGGTGATCTGGCCGATCTGCGCAGCAACCGCCCCTGCCAGTTTTTTCTCTTCAGGGATGAAGGGATCCTTGTCATCAGGACCCGCGGATGGCGGCTTTTTCGTGTATCCCACTTCCAGGATTCCGCTTTCCGCACCATCCACGAACACAGGCACCTTAAGCATCCAGGGAGTCTCCCTGAAATTGTCCGACCGAAAATCAATATCGCCCATAATGATCCTGGCACAGGCAAGATCGGGATACTGCCAGCTCTCCGGAATAATGCGCGTCAGCTCCTGATAGATCTCGTTGAGGGTGACTTCCGCGCTTCCCGCCATCTCGGACAAGCGAAAGAACAGCTGCAGCTCCTTGTTTCGCTCCGTGAGCTCCTTCATGAGCTCCTGCTGAGATTTCGGGTCGGGCGCATAGACCGGTTGCGAAGACCACTTGTCCGGCTTCCTGCCGGGTTTATTTTGTGTATTTGGTTCTTCCATAGGTGTTCAGAGTGTGAACTTGATAACGCAACGTGCCCCATTGTGACTGTCCAGGGCAAAGCTGCCTCCCATCTGATGGACGAGCATCCTCACCAGCATCAGTCCAAAACCTTTTGATTGGCCCGCGTCAAAATCTTCGGGCATACCAATGCCGTCATCCTGCACCACCAGCTTCACACGGGATTCTTTTCTTTCGAGATTTACTTGTATGAGACCTTTATCCCTGCCTTTGAATGCATATTTCATACAGTTGGTCAGCAGCTCATTGATGATGATGCCAAGATTGAAGAGCGTACGTGAAGAGACCTCGAAATCAGCCATAGAGGTCGACAGATGAATCTTTTCATGTCCGGGAAACGTGGCGATGATCGACTCGACCAGGCTTGTCAAATAGTCCCTGAGCGATATATTATCGTAGTCATCGCTCACAAGCAGCTTCTCATAGAGCACTCTCATGCTCCTGACCCGCGCAATGGCATCTTTCAATGCCGAAACCACCTCGGGACTCTCAGCCGAGTCGGACTGCAGCATCAACAGGCTCTCAACCGTGGCAAAATTGTTTTTTATCCGGTGATTGACCTCCTTGAGGATAATTTCTTTCTCTTCGAGCTGCCTCTGTATCTCCTGCAGAGCTTTTTTACGCTCTGTTATATCCCGGCCGATACCCACAATTCCAATGACATTGCCATCATTATCATGGAGAGGCAGTTTGGAGGTAAGCAGAACCACCGGCTCGCCACCGGGACCGGTCACCTGCTCTTCACGGTTCAGGATTTTTTTTCCCTCCCGCAAAACCTGCATGTCATCCTCGTGAAACTTGCGGGCAACTTCGGGAGGAAAAAGATCAAAGTCGTTCTTCCCGATCAGATCTTCTTCCTTTTCAAAGCCACAATAGAGACAGTCAATCTTGTTGGCTACAATCTTGCGGGCCTCGGCATCCTTGACATAAATGGAATCCGGCAGGCTGTCAATGATGGTCCGCAGCAGCTTCGGCTGTCTTTTCAGCTCATGCTGTTTATTCTCGTAAGTTTTTCGCTTCGACATTATCTCATATTTCAATCCGGCGTTTCAACCAATTCGTCAATTCAACATTTCTGCTCACTATACTCACTATGCCAAACCGGTTATTCGCTGACCAGTGAATCATGCCGGTGGATGATCTTTGTGCTTGGCCGGAAACCACGCTTCAACACGCAAACCGCCCTTGGGCGGAGCCACAAAGGTAATCTTGCCTCGCAACTGGTTAACAAGCCCATGGACAATGGTGTATCCAAAACTGTCCGGTCTGGAAATTTTATCGAGATCGTCCACACCGATCCCGTCATCCGCTATCACAAAATGTATCCCTTCGTCATCTCTCTCCAAAACAACCTCAATGTGCCCTTTCTGGCGACCCTCGAAAGCATGCCTGTACGCGTTGGAGATCAACTCATTCACAAAGAGAGTGAGCGGGACAGAATTGTTCATATCCAGATATATTTTACCCGACCGGACCGCAATGGTGATCTCCTTTCCTTCAGGCTTGTAATTCTCTTCCAGGTACTTTGCCAGCCGTGAAAAAAGCTTTTCGGAGTCGATTTCGGAATAATTGCTGCTTTCGTAGACCAGCTCATGGACCCAACCTATGGCTAAAATGCGGGCTTGAATATCTTTCAGCAAGGTGTCCGGATCTTTTTTGGGGGTGTTGGCAATATCATCACCAAATTCTGATTGCAGGGTCATGAGGCTGGAAATGACCGCCATATTGTTCTTCACACGGTGATGAAGCTCCGAAAGAAGAACCTTTTTTTCTTCCAGGCTTCTCTCCAAAGCTTCTTCCGCATGCTTGCGCTCGGTGATGTCTTGTGCCACACCGGTCAAGCCCGCAATCTGACCGTCTTCAATGAGCGGATTTACCAGAAAACTGACCCAGCCGCCCTTGTTATCTACCCCCCTGTATCGAAATTCCTGATAGGTACTCTCGGTAACATTCCTGATCTGGTCCTGATACAGGTCATGGACTCTTTTCCGGTCATCAGGATGAACAAATTGAAGGTAAAATCTCCCGAGCACCTGCTTGACCGGAACATTGAGGAAATCCTCAGCGGTGCGGTTGACAAACGTGAATCGTCCCTTTAAATCCGTTGAAAAAAGCATGGCCCTGGAACCTTCTACCAGTGAGTGCATCTGCTTTTCATAGGCACGAAGTTCCTGTTCATACATAACACGTTCGGTGATGTCACGAACCACAGAAAGAGCACAGTTATCACCGCAATATACCAGCCGGCTTTCAAAATGCATGGTTTCCCCGCCCATCTCGAGCTGGTATTCATACGACTGCAGCTCTCTTTTATCAATAACTTTGGCCAGATGATCCAGTGTTAAACGTGCCAATTCCGGTGGCAGCACTTCGGTTAAATGCTTTCCAAGAAAAGACTCGGGCGGCAGAAGCAACTTGCTGGATTTCGTGGCATGATAATCAATAAAATATCCCTCTTCGTTGAACAGAAACATCATGTCCGGAAGCGCATCCAGCAGGGCACGGTTGCGATGCTCGCTCTCCCTGAGTGCTTCTTCGGATAGTTGGAGTTCCCGGTTGATTTGCTCCAGAGCTGATTCATATTGTGTATGATGGGGTGCGTCGAAATCGGACCCGATTTTTTCTCTATGCAGCCGCAGCGCAAGTCCGATCGTCACTCTGATCTGCATTTGTCCGCTGCTTCGCGTCAGAAAACCATAGGAAGGTATCTGCTCCACCTTCTCAATCGTGGCCGGATCCGTATGGGAAGTGACAAAGATCAGGGGCAGTTCACGCTTTTCCAGTATAATTTTGGAAGCCTCTGTACCGTCTATGCCCGAACCCAGATGGATATCCATCAGGATCAGGTCAATATCGGGTGTCTTGTCCACGATTTCAACCGCTTCTTCTCCCGTGAAAACGGTCAGAACCTTGTATCCCAATTTTTCAAGGTCTCTTTTGTAACTCATGGAAATGAGTGCCTGATCTTCAACCAGAAGAATCGTCGGACACCTTTCGCTGCTCATGACAGGCTCCTTTGAATGAGTTCGGTGGGACTTGTGTTGTGGTAACTATCCGGTGGGACGTGGAATCATGCAACAACTATTGTTATAAACTTGACTATGTAAAAAATGACTATCTAAAAAATCGAGCTGATGTACAAAAAAACAGAAGTATACATTCGCTTCATATCAGTATTTCCAAGATAATGTAAATATTATACGATTCTAAAAGATTCTTCACCAACGATTCAACAATTATTCAACCATACGGAATACAGCAATACAGCAATACAGCAATGCGGCAATGCGGCGACAATGAGATAAAATGGCGGCAATCAGGCGACCATTCATGCCGATGCGCCCTGCCGGGTGCACAAAAAAACGCCCTGCCGGGTGCGCAAAAAAGGTGGTTAATATTTGACCTGGATTTCGCAGATAGGTCCGGAACCTGCCGGGCGCACCATAAAAAAGGGCGGTCAACATTCCTGTTGCCGCCCTGTTATTTGGGAGATATGTCAGTCGCTTTTTTCGTGACTCTTCCGCTCAGCATCAGCTACCCTCGACCCAAATTGCGCGTTTGTGTCTGTAAAGGCTCTTAAATATGTTCGGTCGTGATGCTGTAAACCGTGCGGAAGGTGCCACTGTCTTGTTGTCCGGCATCGATGGTTCCGCCTACCTGAAGCTCGGCGACACCCCGGTAATTTCCTTCATCCGCCCCGGTGATGCGAACCGATGCCGGCCGGCCGTCTGCATGTACCTTCTGCCGGCGATCTACCTGGTTGCCCAAGGTGATATCCGGCTGGAATTCGATGCTGTGGCCGTTTCCGTCACTCAATTGGTTCGAACCGCTGACCTGAAAGATCATTTCGCTGCCCTCAGGCGCTGGAATCCGGATGCGGCCGGAACCATTAACGGCTGGACCCACCCGGCCGTAACGCTCACCCTGAAGGGATAACGCCAGCGGCTCGGCCTGTTCAACATGCGCTGCCTCAACAACCGTAACACTTACATGCATGGAAGCCGTAACACTGCCTCGTGATCCGGCCATTACTGTTACCGACACCAGAACAAAAACAACCATCAGTGTCAGGATTCTTACGGTGCGGTTGAAAGTTGAGGGCTTCATGGCAGCGGTGTCAGGTTTTCAGGTCTTTGCCTACCCTATTATAGTTAAGAAATCTTAATAAAGCAATAGTAATATTAATATTTTTTAATACTATAAACTGAC
>SLHZ01000057.1 GCA_007135895.1 Balneolales bacterium
CTGAATCCGAAATTTCCCGGTACGATTGTCGGTACGACCGATTCACGGCAGGCTCATATCATAAGAGGCATTTCGTCGGTCGATCATGTGACCCTTATCAGGGTGCAGGGCAGCGGTATGGTTGGCATGGCGGGTATTTCCCAGCGGATCTTCGGAGCCCTCGCCACCGGCAAAGTGAATATCATCCTCATAACCCAGGGGTCCTCCGAACACTCCGTATGCCTGGCCGTCTCACCAAAAGATGCCGCAAAAGCAAAAAAGCTTCTGGAAACAGAACTGAAGCATGACCTTGAAATCCATCGGGTAGCTGACATCATCGTCGAAGACGATCTCTCCATCATTGCCGTGGTCGGTGAAAATATGCGACAAACACCCGGAATTGCAGGAAAGGTGTTTCAGGCATTGGGCCGGAGCCGCATTAATATCTCTGCCATTGCTCAGGGTTCTTCGGAATTGAATATCTCCGCTGTGATCCGGCGAGTAGACCGTCATAAAGCCCTCAGGGTTATTCATGATGCTTTCTTCTACGGACCCCGGAAAACAGCTCATATCTACATCATTGGAGCCGGTCTTATCGGCAGTCAACTGATCCGTGATATCTACCAGAAACAGCCCTGGCTGCTCAAAGAACGCCATCTCGACCTCCGCATCTGCGGTATAGCCAACAGCCGGACCATGCTGCTCCGACACGAAGGAATACCTGCAGACAACTGGCAGGATCTTCTCAGGAACACCGGACAGAAAAGCGATTTGCAGCAGCTTTTTCATTATGTGAAAGAAAATCAGAGCCCATTCACCGTCATCGTCGATACTACCGCCAGTCACCAGCCTGTCGAATGGTATCCGCATTTTCTCGGACAGGGTATCGCCGTGGTAACACCCAACAAAATCGCAAATACCGGTCCGGCCGACTTGTTCATGAGACTGCACGAGCTGGCCATAGCCAATGACACCCGCTTCCTCTATGAGACCACCGCCGGCGCCGGACTCCCTTTTGTCCAGGCCGTTCGGGACAGAGTGGCCTCCGGTGATCCGATTCAACGACTGGAAGGGGTTTTTTCAGGGACTCTCAGTTATCTCTTTAATACCTACGATGGCTCTATGCCATTTAGTAAACTGGTGCAAAGTGCCAGGGATCAAGGCTTTACCGAACCGGATCCGAGAGACGATCTCAATGGGCTGGATGCCGCACGAAAATTGCTGCTACTGGCACGAATTGCCGGATCACGCGCAGAAATTGATGATGTTCAGGTTGAAAACCTGGTTCCGGAAAAACTCAGAAAACCGGACAACATCAGTCGGGTTCTGGAGAAACTTGCCGATTACGATGCGGATTTCGAAAGAATCCGTTCCAATGCCGAAAAAAAGAAGGCCAGACTCCGTTATCTTGCCGTTATGGATAAGAATCATCTGAGCGTTAAACTCACCGCAGTGAAAAGTGACCATCCGGCATGGGATCTGAAAGGATCGGAAAACCTGCTCGCCGTGACTACCGATGCCTATACCGATCCCCTGGTCATCAAAGGCTCGGGAGCGGGGCCGGTCGTAACCGCCAACGGCGTGCTCAATGATATCCTGAAAGTTATCGACTGATCACTTACAAACCTCGGCTGAAATGAAGCTCTACAGCACCCGGGATAAATCCTATCGCACCGACTTCCGTACCGCTGTCAGACAGGGGCTGGCCCCTGATGGCGGACTTTTTATGCCGGTTGAACTGCCGGTTTTCAACCGGGACTTCTGGAAGGAACTTCGTGGATCAACACTACGGACCAAGGCACGTATCTTCTTGGGAGAGACACTTGAAGATGATTTCAATCCGGAACAACTCGACAGGATAACCAGCAGGGCCTTCACCTTCGATGCACCCCTGGTACCACTCGGAAACCACCTGGAAATTCTCGAGCTGTTCCATGGTCCTACATTGGCATTCAAGGACTTCGGTGCTAGAACCATGGCCGCCATGTTGTCAGAAATGGCCAGGGAAGAAGGGGAGAAGATCACCATTCTGACGGCTACGTCCGGTGATACCGGTGCCGCCGTCGCCCATGGTTTCTTCGAAGCACCCGGGGTGGATGTGTTCGTTTTCTACCCCGCCGGTAAAGTGAGCGGACTACAGGAAAAGCAATTTACCACACTGGGCGGGAATGTTCACGCCCTGGAGGTGGAAGGAACGTTCGACGATTGCCAGCGGCTGGTGAAAGCCTGTTTTGCCGATCCCGATATCCGGGATGCCAGAGAACTGACTACGGCCAACTCCATCAATATCGCAAGGCTCCTGCCTCAGATGGTCTATTATATCCACGCTGCCTGTGACAGCAACGAGAAAGATTGGCATCCTCCCGTTTTTTCCGTTCCCAGCGGCAACTTCGGCAATCTTACCGCCGGTTTGATGGCCCGGAAAATGGGGATGCCTTTCCGGTTTTTTGTGGCGGCAACCAATTGCAACCATGTTGTCCCGGACTATCTGGAACAGGGAGAATATCATCCCGGCAAGTCGGTTCGAACCATTTCCAATGCCATGGATGTGGGAGATCCCAGCAACTTCGACCGTATGCTGGATCTCTATGGCTCGGATCACGGAGCCATGGCAAAAGATGTCACCGGTGCATGGTATACCGATGATCAGACCCGAAACGCCATTGTGGAAGTATGGAACCGTCATCAATACCTGATGGATCCCCATACGGCGGTCGGTTATCTGGGTGGGCAGGCTTCTGCGCAGAAGTCGTTGAGGACAGTGGTTCTTTCAACAGCCCATCCGTCCAAATTTCCGGAGACCATCGAGGAACTCCTGCCCGGTTCCCTCGTGATTCCTGAACGGCTTGCCCGGCTCGCAGACCGAAAAAAAATCACCGTGAAAGTCCGGCCTGAACTTCAGGACGTGAAAGCAGTGTTATTGAGTTGATTGGAAAGAAAAGACGAATCCGGAAGTTTCAATAATGAGCACGAAAGGACGCGTACTGGTAGCGATGAGCGGCGGAGTAGATTCTTCGGTTGCCGCCGTCATGCTGCGTGAACAGGGATATGAAGTGATCGGCATCACCATGAAAACATGGGATTATGCACGAAGCGGGGGTGATACCGGGAAGGAAACCGGCTGCTGCACACTGGAATCCATGAATGACGCCCGGCAAGTGGCAGCCCGTTTTGGATTCAACCACTTTATCGTCGATATAAGAGACGAGTTTGGAGACTGGGTTATCGATCGATTTGTTCAGGAGTATCTTCAGGGTCGCACACCCAACCCGTGCGTCTTGTGCAATACCCATATCAAATGGGCTGCCTTGCTGAAGCGCGCCGATAAACTCGACTGCCGCTTCATGGCAACCGGTCATTATGCGAATGTTCGTGAAGAAAACAGTCGTTTTGTCATTTCACGGGGTGCGGATCATCACAAAGACCAGTCCTACGCACTATGGGGGGTGGATCAGAAACACCTGGCCCGTACACGTTTTCCCCTTGGCAAGTACACCAAAAAGGAGATCCGGGAATTTGCAAGCGAATTCGGGTTGCATCATGTTGCAGGGAAAAAAGACTCCTACGAAATTTGTTTTGTGCCCGATAATGATTATCGCCGTTTCCTGCGTGATGAGGTGAAGGGACTCGAAAATAGGGTGGAAGGCGGGACTTTTGTAGATAAAACGGGCAAGGTGGTGGGTCGTCACCGGGGATATCCCTTCTATACCATCGGCCAGCGGCGCGGATTGCACCTGGCACTTGGAAAACCCGTCTATGTCACCCATATCGATCCGGAAACCAATACCATTACGGTCGGAGAAGAAGATGAACTGATCCACGAAGTGGCCGTGGCCCGAAATGTGGTAATGGGCAAGTACCCCGCCATTCCCGAGGACAACTATCCGGTACGGGCCTCCATCCGGTATAATGATAACGGCAAACCCGGCCTTCTTTCGTCAACAGGTCCGGACGAAATCACGGTCCGGTTTCCCGATGGACGCTCTGCCATAACTCCGGGTCAGGCTCTGGTCGCCTACGAAGGAGATGACCTGCTGTGCGGTGGCTGGATTCATAAGGCCAAAGGTCATGTGGAAAACTGATATTGCCGATGATCATCCGGGTAAGCTTCCAAAGTCCGATTCCCGATTCATTTGTAACTTGAAACTTCCATGAAATTTAATTTGTCTGAATCCATTCATCATCGCTCTATGAAATGTCCATGACCGTTGACTTGACACACAGAAGCATGATTTTATTCGTCATGGACACTCCATCTGACCGCTTGAATCCAAAAATTATAAACAGATGAAACGTATGGAACCACCGGGACTTTTGTATGCCGTCGCTGTAATGATGGTGTTTGGTACCATCGGAAATGACTTGCGCGCTGAAACTTATGGTTCATCGGGTTACCGGAACAGTGACCCCGACACCGTCCCATTTTTTGAAGGCACCCTGGAGCTCGTTAGTTACAGGGTGACCGACGACGGTTCGCATCAGCCCCATTCACGAATATCCTTCATCGTCCACCCGGATTTTCTAATCTTGCCGGCAGATGAAGGAAGTATCGAGATCCTGCCGGGCGCCATCCGGGCGGAATCAATCCTGTTGCGGCATAAAAGGGAAGATTACGTCTTCCTGATGAGCCATGAGAAAATGGCCGTGACCATGAGCAGACAGGAACTGCATCAGATGATCAACATGTTCGATCAAATGCGAGGCAAAACCAGAACCGAACAGGCTGACGGACCCGATTGGTCTGTGGATCGGACCGGTCGGAAGCAGATAATTCAGGGATACGAGTGTGAACAATGGGTACTTCAAAGCCATGGCGATAAAACCGAGTGGCATCTATGGAGTACCGATGAGTTTGTACTCAACTGGGGTATCCTTGCCGATTCACGGCTTTTGCAGCGGACGTATTTTTCCGGATTCCCGCTTACGGACTGGCTTGACCGGAAGCAGACACCCGTAAGGGCCGAAAAGTTTATGGATGGGGAACTAATGGAAATCCATCAGTTTGAACAAATTAATTCCACCCGAATCGGTCCGGATCGTGTCGCCATACCCGCAAATTATCAGATCGTCAGCTTCCAGCAAATGCTCTTTGACAGGATGCGCAACCGACAGTGACCCTCTGACTGATTGAAACTTCATAACCTGTGACTGCAACACCATGCGAAAAACTATCCTTCCAGCCTTACTGATTTCCCTCTTCTTTCTGGCGTCCTGCAGCTCGACCGGAACGGTTTATGAGTATCATTCCGCCAAGGAGGAGCATCTGTATTTCGAAATTGACAATTCCCTCCCGGATGACCCTGAAATGGCGGCTTATCTCGCTCCACATATCCGTGATATGGCCAAGAAAATGGACCGTGTCATCACTGTCAGCGATGGTATTTTTGAAAAGTCGAGTCCGGAAGGACCGCTTGGCAACCTGACCGCCGATATCGTACGTTCCCGTGCCACAGCCGAAATGCGGGAAACCGTACATGTGGGCATTCTCAATAACGGCGGACTCCGGGTGCCGTTGCCCCAGGGTGAGATTACGGTGGGCCATATCTATGAACTCATGCCGTTTGAAAACTATATCGCCGTCTTGCGCTTCAACGGGAAACAGCTGCTCAGCATCGCCGATGAACTGGCCAGAGTCAATGGTGAGCCGGTTAGCGGTATCCGGTTCCGCATTGTAGACGGCCAGGCCCGTGATGTGCTGGTTGATTCGGATAATGTGGATCCGGATGCCTATTACTGGGTGGCAACCAACAACTGGATGGCTGATGGAGGCGGTGCCTCGTCAACACTCTGGGAACCCCTTGAGAGGGTGAATCTGGATGTGCTGATCCGGGATGCCATCATCCACAATCTGGAGAAGAAGCCGATCATCAGCCCCGCAACCGACCAACGCATCCGGAATTGAAAAGCAACATGACCCGCTGTTTCACTGACTCTCTGTAATCACTGATCCTCCATAATCACCGACTCTCTGTAATCACTGACCTCAATTTTTTTTCGGCAACAGATCACCCATTACTGACTGATCTTAATAAATAAAAACCCATGAATCGCAGATCATTCTTACGCAACAGCGCCATCATTGGAACCGGTTTGAGCCTCGGCGGTCTTTATCCCGGCTCTCTTTCATACGGATCATCATGGAACCGCGTTACCATCCTGCATACCAATGACACACACTCGCGTATCGAGCCGTTTCCCGCTTCGGCTCCACGATATGCCGGCATGGGCGGTGCTGCGCGAAGGGCGACACTCATACGAAGGATACGGTCTGAGTTCCCGGAATCGCTGCTGCTCGATGCCGGCGATGTTTTCCAGGGCACACCCTATTTCAACAAATACAACGGGGCTCTGGATTTCGACGTAATGACGCGTATGGGGTACGACGCCGTTACCATCGGCAACCACGAATTTGACAATGGAGTCGAAGGATTTGAGCAGGTGATGGACCGGGCGCGATTCCCGCTGGTCAGCTCCAATTATGATTTCGGCACTACCCGGATGGGCTTGCGCATCCATCCGTTTATCATCCGACAGGTGGCAGGGGTGAAAATCGGGATCTTTGGACTCGGTATTGCTTTCGACGGTCTCGTTCTGCCGCATTTGCACAAGGGAGTCCGTTACAATGATCCCGTACAGGTGGCTGATGACATGGTGAAAACCCTTAAAGGATATCACCGGTGTGATATGGTTATCTGCCTCA
>SLHZ01000194.1 GCA_007135895.1 Balneolales bacterium
AAACCGGTGTTCGAAATAACCGCCTTCCAACCATGTGGGGACGAAGGCATCATAACTTTTTGTGCCGGGATTGCCCGATTGGCCGCCGGGATAAACACCAAAACCCTTTGGCCGCTCATCCATGGAAACGACCATGCGCCAGGAGGCACCGTGCTGACCGCTGACTACTTTCAGGGAAAGAGCACTTCCGTCAGAAGGATGGGTCCTGCCCAATCCGGGAATCCGGGCCAGGTGGTTGATGATTGCGCTGTTTTGTTGTGACCAGGTCAGCAGTTCGCCGTTTTCATCGCGTGACTCTCTGACGGCTTCTGCAAAAGATCGCCTCACTTTTTCTTCCAGGCTCATGGGTACGCCGTTGACAGGCCGGTGAAACCAGTGCAGTTCAGGCCGGGTGATCATCAGGTGCACCACCTGGTCACTCTGCGGAAAAGTGACACGCCCCTTGTCATACAGGTCGTCAAATATCATCCGGTACAGGTTCCGCCACCATGCCTGGAAGATAACTGGTTCCGTCCGGTCGGCGTCATAATGGAAGTCCCAGCCGGCCATTCGCTCCAGCAGTGCTTGCTCAGGGCCGCCGAAGGCTGTCGCATCGATCATTCCGAGCAGAAAAGGGACCATGACAGCTGCGCGGTAGTGATAGGTATCGAGCTGGAAGGCCTTCATGTCATCAAGAGAGAGTCCTTCGCTTCCTGACAGCAGATCGTTGATCCGGCTGCCCCGCTCAAAGGTGGCGAACCGCCATCCAAGATAATATGGATAATCCGGACCGGCCGGGATCTGGTTGGCCGAACTGACAAAGCCTCTCTCCGGATTAATCGATGCGGGCAGGTGATCACGCGGAACCCAGCCGTGCCATTCATAGGCAGGATCCGATCCGTCACTGATGAGGCGGCCTTGTCCGTGCCAGCGGAGCGGGAAAGATCCGTTGTGGATCAGGGCGATGTTGCCGTCGGTGTCGGCATAGGTAAAGTTTTGGGGTGGGTAGTCGTAATATCGAATAGCCTGCAGAAACTCCTCCAGGTTGCGGGAACGGTAGATACCCTGATAAGCGCGAAACGGATTGGATGGATAGTGTGCAATCCATCTCAGGGCATGGCCGCTTTCGGCAATCGGCCCGTGCCGGGTATAGCGTATCGTGTCCGTTATATCCGATTCACCGCGTATTTTGTAGGTCTCAATCCGGTGAGTAACGGCATGCCACTCCCCGTCGAACAGATAGTGGGAGCGGGACTCATCTTTGAAGGTCATCTCGTAGATATCGAGAAGATCGGCGCCGGAATTGGTTTTCCCCCACGCCATATGCTCATTGTAGCCGATGACGATGCCGGGAATGCCGGGCAAAGCCACACCGTAGAGATTGAAATCGGGGATATGAAGCTGCATTTCCGTCCATATGGCAGGCAGTGTCATGGAAAGGTGCGGGTCATTGGCCAGAAGCGCCCGGCCCGAGTTCGTCAGCTGACCGCTGACAGCCCAGCTGTTGCTTCCGACAGACGCGTCGGGTGTTGCATATTTTCCCGACTCGCCTGGTGCTGAAAATTTTGGCGACTCGTTGGTTGATGAAAATATTGCCGACGCGTCGGGTGTTGCATACTTTGGCGACGCGTTGGATGCTGCAAATTTTGGCGATGCGCTAGTTGCTGAAAAATTCACCGAAATGAAGTCATTTGCCGGACCGGGATGCCTGCGCAGGATGGTAGGTACGAATGGTTCGGCCGGTGGTTCAGGTACGACAGGAAGAAAGTCGAAACGGGTTTCCAGTGGAATTACCGGATCAAGATAAGCCGGAACATCGGGATAGAAGGTGTCCAGGAAATCCTGTCCCATGAGGGCCAGTGTGCGGGTGAGCCCTGCCTGGGGAGTGCCACCGGCCAGATCGTCTGTCATGGCCATCAGGATATACTGCGTATGAAGGGGAGTCCATTCTTCGGGTTCATAACCCATCAGTCTGAATTCCAGTGGGAGTTTGCGTCCGGACAGACCTGCGATATGGGCGTTAACACCGGCGGTATACTGTTCCAGCATAAGGTGGGTTTCGGGATGCGAGAGCACCATCGCCAGATTCCTTTCGGCACCCCGGGGAAACCCTTTGCGTCGGTGCATCCGGTCACTCGGCAGGGCAATCGGTCCCACGACTTCTGCGAGTCTGCCGGATGTAGCCCGAACCAGGAAATCCATCTGCCAAAGCCGAAGACCGGCCATCACATAACCCTGTGCAAAAAACAGGTCCCCCATATTCTCCGCGAAAATATGAGGGACATTCCTATCGTCGAATAAAACCTTGACGGGCTGCGAGAGGTTTTCATGTTCAAGCAGAACCAGACGAACCCCTTCCTCTTCTCCAGCCAGCTGCCAAAAGCCCTCGAAAGGATTAAGAAAGGGTCCGGGAGCGGGCAGGTTTCCGTGGCGGGTCCCCAGCGCATAGGTCAGAAGAGCCAGCGTAAGCAGGCTCGCTGTAAAAGAGAACCAGCGTTTGTTCATCAGCGCCTTTATTCTTTCGGCTTGGCTGTCCCGGTTGTCTTTCTGGTGTCGTTAAGGTCTCCAGGGGATTTTCCCCCGGCGGGGTTTTCACCTGCAACTTCTGGATATTGTTCCGGCATGAGCTTGTTGCGAACGATATTCTCTATGCGACCGGTAAGTTCCTTATCCTCTTGCAGGAACTGGATGGCCGAGTCGGTTCCCTGGCCGATAGGCTCACCGTCATAGCGGTACCAGCTGCCCCGTTTTTGGACGATATCGAACTGAACGGCAAGATCAAGCAGCTCGGCTATGCGGGATATCCCCTGGCCATACATAATATTGAATTCACAAGTCTTGAACGGAGGCGCCACCTTGTTCTTGACGATCTTGACCTTGGTCCGGTTGCCGACCACCTCATCGCCGCGTTTGATGGCACCGATGCGCCGGATATCAATGCGGACCGAAGAGTAGAACTTGAGGGCCTTGCCGCCGGTGGTTGTCTCCGGATTGCCGAACATGACACCGATTTTTTCTCGCAGCTGATTGATGAAAATTACGGCGGTTTGGGTTCGGCTGACCACACCGGTCAGCTTGCGGAGGGCCTGTGACATGAGCCTTGCCTGCAGGCCGACCTGTGCGTCACCCATTTCTCCTTCCAACTCGGCGCGGGGCACCAGTGCGGCAACCGAGTCGATCACCACTACGTCCAGAGCGGCGGAACGGATAAGCGTCTCGGTGATTTCGAGCGCCTGCTCACCGCTGTCGGGCTGGGAGATGAGGAGTTCTTCAATTTTGATACCCAGTGCCTTGCCGTATTTCGGATCAAATGCGTGTTCGGCGTCAATAATGGCGGCATGTCCTCCCGCCCGCTGTGCCTCGGCAATAACATGCAGAGCGAGCGTGGTTTTACCACTCGATTCCGGTCCGTAGATCTCGGTGACGCGGCCCCGGGGAACTCCACCTATTCCCAGTGTGTAATCCACCGATAGCGAACCGGTGGAGATGGAGGGTATGTTGGCGATGGGCTGATCCCCCAGCCGCATGACCGTTCCTTTTCCGTGTTGTTTCTCTATCTGGCCCAGTGCCAGTTCGATCGCTTTCATACGTTCGTCTGCTTTTATTTTTTCGTTCTCAGCCATGTATGGTACTCCTATGAATATATATGTGTGAAATATGTTCGAATATACCTCTTTAAAATCGAATCACAAAACAAATTTGTCGAAAGACAAAAAAGTGACGCTCATCCGACATATGTGCGACACAAAGACGCCCATCTGACACGCGCGTGATACAAAATTGACGTCCATGATAACCAAAGGGTCATCAAAGTGACATCAAACGGATAACAAAGTCACGTCAATGTGACACCAAAGTGACGCAATGAGAGCCAATAATGCAATTCGTAAAGAAGGTGATCGTAACTATAGGACCAGTAACCTGCCGGAAACTTACAATTCAATTGGCGATAAATCCAGTTTCTTTGTTCTGGCGATACGTTTAGTTTCATTGTTCGAGATATCCGGATAAATGAACCGGTAAAAAAGGTTTTTTTTTCTTTTCTTTACAGGAATCCGCATATCGTACCAAACCAACCGCATATCGTACCAAACCAACCGCATATCGTACCAAACCAACCACATATCGTACCAAACCAACCGCATATCGTACCAAACCAACCACATATCGTACCAAACCAACCACATATCGTACCAAACCAACCACGTCCCGACAAAGTCTGCATTCCCGGAATATGATCGACACCCACAGCCACATTTATCTCAAACATTTCGACAAGGATATTTCGGAGGTGCTGGAACGTGCCACCAAATCGGGAGTAACGGATATTTATATGCCGGCCATTGACTTCGGATCTCTTGACCAGATGGATAAACGGCATCATCCGGACATTACCTTTCACAAGATGGCCGGGATCCACCCCTGCGAAGTCCGAACCGGCGGGACCCTCTCCGGCGATGAGCTGACTGAGGCGCTGACGCTTCGGTCCTCAAAGCAGGACATTGCAGCCATCGGTGAGACCGGGCTGGATTACTACTGGTCCCGCGATCATATTCCAACCCAGATGGAAAGTCTGCGCCGCCATTGCGAAGTAGCCAAAAACCTGGGCAAGCCGGTGGTGCTGCACAACCGGGAAAGTACGCCTGACCTGCTTGATATTGTCGAGGAGCAGCAGGATGGCAGTCTGACCGGCATCTGGCACTGTTTTAATGGCAGTGAGGAGGAGGGAAGGCGTGCCATCGACCTCAATCTGTATCTGGGCATAGGCGGCGTGGTGACGTTCAAGAATGCCGGGGTGGACCGTGTGGTGCAGAAGCTGCCTCTGGAACGCATGATCCTGGAGACGGACGCGCCGTATCTGGCCCCGGTACCCAGGCGGGGCAAGCGCAATGAGCCCTCTTATCTTGCATATACGGCGCAACGGCTGGCAGAGCTTTTCGACCTTTCGGTGGATGAACTGGACCGGATCACCACGCAAACGGCCCGCCGTATCTTTCATGGGTCATAACGGGAGCAACTATCGGCTGATCAGGACCCACGGTGTATCCTTATTAGCCACCCACGCCGGAGGTTACGTACAGCATAATAGGTGACGCTCGCGTCATTTCAACCGGTGCCTTCGGAAAAGGTTAGTCCGAGCCTTTCAAGCAGGGGAAAACGTTCTCTGATCCGGCCGGGAAGGCGCAGATTGGCGAATTCGTGCCGAAGCGGCAAGAGCTGGCGCAAGGAAAGGAAGCCGGCGCGTTTCTCCGGGTCCGGCAAGCCGATGAGTTTGCGCAAACCCTTTTCGTATTTGGTTGCCGGATGGATCGTTTTGAGCACTTCCGACATGCTTCGGAATGTATCGGGTACGGTTGGGACGTTAGGCCGCATTTCCGGTTGACGGGGATCCGGAAGATCAAAAAAGCGATGGAGCTGCCGGCATATCATGCGGGTGGCTTCCAGTTTGGCCTCCAGCGAATAACCGGCGATATGCGGGGTGGCCAGAAAAGCTTTTTCGGCGGTCTTGTCACGAAAACAGGGCTCATGCTCCCATACATCACAAAGGTAGGCGGATATGCGGCCATCGTCTGTGGCTTTGGTCAGGACATTCTCGTCTGCCACTCCGCCCCGTGATGCGTTGATGATGATCTGGCCGGGTCGTCGGCCGGTTTTGTGGCGGTCGAGCCAGTGCCGGGTGGCATGCGGCCCCTCATCGGTCAGTGGTACATGAAGTGAGAGTATGTCGCATGAAAGAACGTCGTCGAGTGCTGCCGAGCGGAATGTGTCCGGTTCGCGTTCCTGTCGGGGCGGATCATGGAGCAGACATGAAATGCCGATGCCGCTGAGCAGTTCCGCCGTGACTTTTCCGGTGCAGCCGGCCCCGATGATTCCCGCTGTGAGCGTTTGCCGGAATCCGTCGCGCTCAAGCTGACCCTGTTTTTCAAGCAGCAGCAGCAGCCCGGCAGCCACATATTCGGCTACGGCACGGGCGTTGGATCCTTTGGCATCGGCTGCTACAATACCGGAGGAAGCAAGCCACTCCTCGTCGAGATGATCCCTGCCGGCCGAAGCCGTTCCGACAAAACGGAGACGGGAGCTGTCGGGAATCGTGCGGGGTCCTGCGGAGTTGGTAGTGCGGACCAGCAGAGCATCGGCCTGACGAATCTGTGAGTCGGTCCATCCCGTCGGTGCATCATAGGTGATGAGCCGGATCTCAGGATGAAGGTGCTCGCTGAGCCGGTAATGATAGCGGTCGGCCAGAACCGTGAGTGATTTCCCGGCAGAAAGAGACTTTGCTGTAGCTGTGGCCCCTTTATCAGGAGCGGAGGTCCTCCCGGCGGCGGAAGCCATGTCAGGATCGTCCGGTACCGCGCCGGGCTTTGGGCGGATCCAGTATCTCTTTGATCAGTATCCCGTCACGGAGCCGCTCCGGATCGGAGAACATGGTGCGGACTTTTTTGACTCCGCGTTGGTCAATTACTGCAACTACGGGTTCTTCGTCCAGCTCGGTGAAGATGGGATTGTCACTGTCCAGCAGCTCCTGGGTGATCGTGTCTTTGTACCCGGAGTCGCTTTTGCCTTCATAAGAAAAAGGGTCATGATCCCGTGATGGCTGTCGGGATTGTCCGACCGTACTTGCCTGCCGGG
>SLHZ01000100.1 GCA_007135895.1 Balneolales bacterium
CAGTTCCGGTTGGAAATAAAACGAGCTCCGGACGGTCAAAATCCCCGTATTTCCCGTGTCCGACTGCATTATATCAACCCGGGTGCCTCCGACGAAGCCTTGCTGCAGGTCCTGGATGAGAAGTCTTACCATAACCGTCAGCTCCGGCGACAAACACGACCGGCCAAAGAAGAAAGACATCTCAAAGAGTTGAGAGGCGAAGTCCAGGACCGTCAGACATTTCCTCTGCCGGACTATGTGGATCGTGCAACCTGGGGGGCTTCGATCGGACTGACCAACAGGGCGGGTCGGACACCCACTACTGTAACCCATCTGGTGGTGCACCATTCCGCCGGCAACACCACCTCCTCAGACTTTGCGGCGGTAGTACGCGGTTACTACAATTTTCATGTAACGGGCAGAGGATGGGTTGATATTGGATACAACTGGCTGGTAGACGGCAACGGGGTGGTGTATCAGGGACGTGCCTTTGCCATGGATGGCAGAAAAGACGTCATTGGAGCCCATGCCGGAGGTTTCAATACCAACTCCATGGGAGTCTGCGTGATCGGGAACTACATGACGATCCAGCCCACTGACCCGGCCCGGGGTGCCCTTCACGAAGTACTGGCATGGAAAGCAGATGAACGGGGTATCGACCCGCAAGGCAACGCCCGTCATCCGGCTACCGGCCGCACGCTTCCCACCATTCAGGGCCACCGTGATGTGACAGCCACTTCATGTCCGGGCAATGCCCTCTATGCACAGCTATCGGATATAAAACTGCAAGTAGCCGTACTCATTGATTCCTGGTTTGATAAAGAAGACCTCGTAGTGGAGCAGAGCTGGGAGCGCTCCTTTGATGCCGAAAACGCTTTTGAATGGATGGGCAGCGGCAGCAGTGAAACCGAGCTCAGTATGGATTACCACGACGGACGATTATGGGTAGCCAGCAGCAGCGAAGGCTCTCATATCCGCATCCTCGATGCCGATACAGGAGAGGAAACCGGTCTTATCGATGTGGCCGAAACAGCTTCCGCATGGATGCCGGAAGGAGAAACGTTCACCATTGCGACGGTAAGGGTGAGCGATGATGGCTATCTCGTAGTTACCAACCGGACAGTCGATGCCGGCTCGGATCCGTTCCGCGTAATGGTGCTGAAACCGGACGGATCTGACGTTTCGGGTTATCTTCTGTTTGAAGAGCAGGGTTTTGGTCTGGGGCGACAGCTCTCGGTAAAAGGCTCCTATTCTGCCGGCGAACTCTCTGTTTACGCCCCTGTGTCGAATCAGGGCAAGGTGTTGCGCTGGCAGGGACTTGCTGTTCAGCATGCGGATAAACATGCTGCCGGTCAGGTTCGTGGTAAACCGATGCGGGAAGTACCGCTCAACGCAGACGATTCACCGGAAATTCTCGAACTCCAGGGTATGTCCGGATGGGGAGGGCAGGCGGACGTCGCCCTCAAAATCAGTGACAAACACCCCGGTTTTTTTGCCGGGTCCATACAAAGCGATTTGATACGCGAGTTCGACGCGGAGGGTAATCAGGTGGGACATGTTTCCTTCGCTGAGGGTTCCACTCGCACCAGTGCCCTGCGTCATGCCTCCTATGCAGGCAGAGAGTACCTCTTTGCCTGGCACCCCAATGAAAGGAAGGTCCGCTGGCAATCACTCTTCGGAGAGCCCGATGATGCGGAGACGGACCGGACGGCTGTCCGGCTATTCCTGAGCGAGCCCCTCGGCAGCACCGGCAACAGAACCACCGTGAGAATCGGGGATCTGGCCCTGCGTGACCACCGAAATGGCTCCTTTGATCTTTTTGTACTGGCACCCAATAATGGCATCTGGTCATGGTATCTGCAGGGGCCTGAATATACCGGAGTTGTATCGGCCCGGGATGAGCTGGCAGATCTGCCGGAGTTCCACGAGCTGGAACAAAACTACCCCAACCCCTTCAACCCGGTGACGCATATAACCTATACCCTTCCTGAAGCCTCTGATGTACGCCTTGAGATCTACAATCTGCTGGGACAACAGGTCACCGTATTGGTCAGCAGCCATCAGGAAGCGGGCCGGCATACCGTTCATTTTGACGCGGGCGGCCTGGCCAGCGGAATTTATGTCTACCGGCTCATGGCCGGAAATACCATCATAAGCCGGAAAATGACGCTGATCAAATAGTATCATAAATAGATAAATAAATGCTCTTAGTGGGGAGAAATCCCGTTGAAAAAAATGATCCCGGAAAAAAAAGATTCTCATACACTTGCCGGTGCAAAACCGGAGTATTGGCCGTTTAAGCTGAGAAATATCGCGATACCCCGATCAGCGGCAACCATATTTTTCCTCTTGCTGATTCTGCTGCTCTGTCCGGGGTACCCGTTGGCGCAGGTAGTCCCCGATTCCTACCGTCTGGAATCGGATGGGTATTTGCGTCATCCGCGTCACACTCCGCATGGCATCATTGCCACGAACAACTATGCGTCCGAACTGTACCTGATTCAGGAAGGAAACCTGACGGTACTGGTCAGCTCGCCGGGATCCGGACGGTATGCGAGTTATTCGAAAGACGGGCGCCTGGTAGGTTTCAAGTCCATCGATGGCCATGGGCGCCAGGCTCCGGCGGTGCTGGATCTTGACGATGGGGGAGAGGTCCGCTTGCTGCATGATTACACGGAACAGTGCGGACAGCCCTCTTTTTTCGGACAGGATGAATATGCTTTTACGGTGGGAACGGTGTTGCGGGTATACCGCCGAAGTACTACCCGGCCGGGGGAACTCGAAATCGAAGAGCACGACCTGGGCGATTATGTGAATTTGGCCCCTGTGTCGCCGGATGGGCACCATGTCATTTACAACAATATCGATGACGAACTGTTGCTGATGGAGTTTTCTTCGGGTTCGGTTCACCGGATCAGTCCGCCGGGACAGGCGTCATTTGCACCGGTCTGGTCTCCCGATGGCGGCAAGATCGCCTATATGACCAACCGGGGTCGTCTGTTTGTTTACGAACTGGCTTCAGACAGTAATCATTCATTGGGAAAGGGCCGCGATCCCTCCTGGCACGATGATTCGGAACAACTGGTCTTCACGCGATCTCGCATTGAAGATTTTAAGCTTATGGAAACCGGTGTGGTTCAGAGCCGCTACGACGGCCGTGATCAGCGTGCGCTGACCGATCCGGCCGAATCGGCGGCCCATGACGGGAGTGTAGCGCCGGATGGCGGCGTGCTCTACTATGATTTGACTGAGCGCCGGGTCATCGGACTTGAACGGGAGGAGGGGCACGTGCAAAAAAAAGAGAAATATTCTCTGCCCGAACCCGGCCGTATCCGTTTTCGTCCATCGGGAGCCGTGGGTCCTGATGGAACACCACTGGCGCCTGACACGCTCAGGATACATGACGCGATCGAACCGGATGCCCGGAAACAGGGTGCGCAGCAGAATGATCCGGGATTTTCGAACCGAATCCTGAGTCCGCTACAGAGCCGGGAGGAAAAAGTCCGGGACCTGGACGCGTCGATTTTGATTACCGGGGTCCCCTTCGTCAACCAGGTGTGGGATACTCCCTTTTTTTCCGGCAACAGCTACAATTACGCCTCATGTGCGCCAACAACGGCGGTGATGGTGATCGGGTATTTCGAAAAGCTTCCACCCTGGCCCTCCCATCGCCATCAGGGTATCCGCCGGGATTACGCCAACTATGTGGCGCTTGAATACAGTGCCTACGGACACACCTATAACACGGTGAGCCGCGGGGTGATGGGGGGTATGGGATACATGTGGAGCGGACAATTCGGGTCTTCAGGCAGTCCCCGGACCACGATGAGAGGATATGTCGACCAGCACGATCTGGAGTCGGTGCAGTACTGGGATACACCGTATTCCAACCTGCTGACGGAACTGGAGGATGGCAACCCCTATCCCTTGTGCGTTTTGCTCACCACCTCCGGTCACCTGATATTGGCGGTGGGGGTCCAGGAGGCGCGCCGGACCGTCATCGTGATGGATCCCTACGGTAACAAGAATATCTCCTATCCCTCGTATGACGGCATCAAGGTGGTCTATGACTGGCCGGGATACAACTATGGCAATCAAAACCTGGAGCGCGTCGCCTGGACCGTTACGGCGCGGGGCGACAAGGGACCCGACGAGGATCTGTTTCAGGAGGATCGTCCCGAGGCCTATGCCTTGCACCAGAACTATCCCAACCCTTTCAATCCATCCACAACCATCCGTTTCGATCTGCCCCGCTCTTCCCATGTAAACCTGGAGATTTTCTGCGTGAGCGGCCGTCGGGTCGCCGTGCTGATTGACGGGGAGATGCCCCCGGATGCGCATGAGGTGGTTTTTGACGCGTCGGGCCTCGCCAGCGGTGTCTACATCTATCGTCTGCGGACCGGTCAATTTGAAAGGAGCATACCCATGGTTCTGGTCAGATAAAAAAAGCCCATGGTTCTGGTCAGGTGAAATGTCCATGACCGCTGACCGGACACAGGGGGGCATGATAATAATTCTCATGGACATTCTGTGTGACCTTATAAAACAGAATTAAATAATCACATGAATGGGGATTGTATACAGGACTCCATCCAGGTAAAAAAAGTCATGTTCTTCTCCCTGTTTATTCCCCGCACTTTTTACACACTCTTACCATGCCGTGAATTGCAAAAAGATCGAAAATTGAGTAGGTTCAGGGGATGATGCCAAAGCGATTCACTACCCAACCAACAATAGATATATAGGAGCATATTTATGAATAATCCAATACTGAAGAAGGTTCCGGGACTGGTTCTTGCGGCCATTCTGCTGTTGCTGCCGTTTAATGGAGCAAGTGCCCAGGGATCAATAGGTGAACCCAGCTGGGTCGTCCATCCGGACAGTGTAGCATGGCTTGCTTCCGAAGGCAACCTCACCCGTGGTGTTGCCGTCAATCCGGTGACCGGTCACGTTCTCGTTGCGACCCGTGCCGGTGGCACGGCGGTCAAGGTGCTGGACTCGGCTGACGGATCGGAAGTCGGTACGCTCGATATGACCGGAGTCGATGGAGGTTTTTTCCCTCTGAACCGGATAGCGGTCACCGAAGACGGTCAGATTTTTGCAATTAACTTCTCTCTGAACGGACCCGATTTTCATATTTATCGCTGGGCCGATGAAGATGCGGCGCCGGTGAGGGTCTATGCCGGTGACCCCTATGGTGCACGGACAGGTGATGGCTTTGGTGTCACAGGAACCGGAGACGATGTGAAGGTATACGTTTCAGCCACGTTCCAGACCCGGATGGCCGAATTCAGCTGGAATGCCGATGACGAGGTGCTGGATAACATGCGTATGATTGACCTTCCCGCTGAAAATAGTGCCAATGCTTCGATTATTGCCGCTCCGGGCGAAGATGCCCTCTGGATCAACGGCCGCGATGCCACCATCAAGAAAATCGACCTTGAGGGTAATCTGCTGGCGGAGATTCCATCGGATGTCGTGGTAAACGGAAACGGCGAACTTGCCCTGTTGCAATCCGGTGGCTATACCCTGCTCTTTACGGGAGTCAGGGCGCCCGAGGATAATGTGTTCTCCATCATTGATGTTACCGATGTTTCTGCTCCTATTGTCAGAGCCGTTACGCCGGACCTCACCATCTACCGCAATGACTTTCGTGTAGCTGGTGTGGCCATTGATCCCGTACGCAATACCCTGACCACCCTGGTGACTAACAGCGGGGTGTCCCAGTTTAACCTCGATCTGGACGAAATCATCACCGACGAACTGATCGGTGCCTATTATATCCCGCAGGGGGATTTCAGCAGGGGCTTTCCATCACTGAAAGAAGCCTTTGACACCCTGAATACCGTGGGTACCAACGGACCGGTTACTCTTTTCATTACCGATGATCTGGATCACTCCGATGATGTGCTCCTGCTCAGCAATGCCAATATCACGGCCGACAGTCCGCTGCGCATCAAGCCGGCCGCCGAAACCACCCCGACCATCAAACTGGGTGCCACGGCGGTAGTAGAGGGCGGTACAGCCGGTCTGGGTATTGTGAATACCAGCTATGTGACCATTGACGGGTCCAATACCGCTGGTGGTACTACCCGCGATCTGACCATCATGACCGAAGCCGATGGTGTCAATTTCATGATAGCGGTTCTGGCCGGATCGAAGAATGTAACCATCAGCAATACGAATCTGGCTCACAATTACGAAAACACGACCATACCGGCAATTCGCGCAAGAAGGGATAATGCCGATACCGTTGTTCCGGAGAATCTGCTGATTGAAAACAACCAGATAGGCTCACCCGACAAACCGTTCGGCATTGGCATTGTGGTCTGGGGAACAGTAGACAATCCCATACATGCGGTGCTTTATAACAATGAAATCTATGCGCGTCAGAGGGGTGTGACCACCTTCTGGAATATCAACAATGTATTCGTCGGCAACACCATCGAACTGCATAATGCTTCGGTCGATCAGGGACTGCCGGGCGGAATCTACCTTGCTAACCAGGTAGGTGGCGAAACGATTGTCGGCAACAACATAATCACTCGCTTGTCGGTGAACCGTTCCGAAGCACCGGGTTACGTAGCCGGAATCAATATCAA
>SLHZ01000020.1 GCA_007135895.1 Balneolales bacterium
GCCAATATCTGCGAGCGGGTGGGCGCCGATGTCGACAGTGTCCGGCGTGGTATCGGGTCGGATTCACGCATCGGCAAACGGTTTCTGTTTGCCGGCATCGGCTACGGAGGCAGCTGTTTTCCGAAAGATGTACAGGCATTGCACTTCACAGCTCGTGAAAACGAATATGACTTTCGCATACTCGACTCGGTCATGAAAGTCAATGATGACCAGAAACTGTCCATTGTCGAAAAAATTAAAAAACACTACGACAACCAGGTTGAAGGTCTGACCTTCGGAGTGTGGGGACTCACTTTCAAGCCGGAAACGGATGATATCAGGGAAGCACCCTCGCTCTATATCATCAGGGACCTGATTAAAATGGGAGTGAAGATCAAGGCGTATGACCCCGAAGGGCGGGCTACCTTCGCAGAAGCGGTTGGAAAAGAGATCAGTGACCAGGTCGATTATGTGGAAGACCAGACAGCAGCGCTGGATGGATCAGACGCCCTGATCATCTGCACCGAATGGAACGAGTTTCGCCGACCCGATTTTGACAAATTCCGTACCTTACTGAAAAAGCCGGTCATTTTTGACGGTCGCAATCTCTATGACCTTGATAGAATGGAAGCGCTTGGCGTGACCTACTACAGTGTCGGACGGCGCATCGTCAATCCAGGCTGAGAAGCTTTTGTAATCCGTAACAGTTTTTATCCGGGCACGGACCCATGGATCGTGTACTCATAACCGGTGGAGCCGGTTTCATCGGCTCCCATCTCTGTGCACGCTTTCTGCACGAAGGCTGTGAAGTGATCTGTATTGACAATTTTTCCACCGGCCGGCCTGCAAATATATACCCGTTTCGGAACCATGAAGGCTTTCAGTTGATTACCTATGATGTGACGGGCTATTTGCATATCAAAGGGCCGGTCTCACTGGTGCTTCATTTTGCTTCACCGGCCTCACCCAAGGACTTCCTGGAGATGCCGATACAAACCCTGAAGGTGGGTTCCCTCGGCACCCACAAGGCACTTGGACTGGCCAAGGCGAAGAATGCCGGTTTCCTTCTGGCATCTACCAGTGAAGTCTATGGTGATCCGGAAGAACATCCTCAGAGCGAATCCTACACCGGAAGAGTAGATCCGGTGGGGCTGCGCGGTGTTTATGATGAAGCCAAGCGCTTTGCCGAAGCCATGGTCATGGCTTACCATCGCAGCCACGGCATTCCAACCCGGATTGCCAGGATATTCAACACCTATGGTCCGGGCATGCGCGTCGGTGACGGAAGGGTACTGCCCAATTTTTTTACACAGGCGCTTCGCAATGAACCGCTGACCATCTATGGAGACGGCTCCCACACCCGGTCATTCTGCTATATCGACGATCTGGTGGAAGGTCTCTACCGGCTCTGTTTCACGGATTATTCCGAGCCGGTTAACCTGGGCAACCCCGAAGAGATCTCCATGCTGGATCTGGCCCGCGAGATCATCCGGATCACCGGAAGCCGAAGTAGTCTGGAGTTCCGTGAACTGCCCGAAGGCGACCCGGTCCGCAGAAGACCCGATATCCGGCTGGCCATGGAGCGGCTGGACTGGAAACCGCTGGTTGACCGAAAAACAGGTCTGCAGAAAACCCTGGATTATTTCAGGGGAAACAATGGCTTGAATGCCTGAATCAGGGCGTATACCGTGCGCATACTTGGAATATCCTGCTATTATCACGATGCCGCCGCCGCACTGCTGGTAGATGGCGAGCTGAAAGCGGCTGCCCAGGAAGAGCGTTTTTCACGGATCCGACATGACCAGGACTTTCCTTCAAAAGCTATTGCATGGTGCCTGGCCGATCAGAAACTCACCGTCGATGATCTGGATGCCGTAGTCTTCTATGATAAACCGTTTCTGAAGTTCGAACGCATTCTGGAGACCTATCTGCACTATGCGCCGGCAGGTATCCGCAGTGCCTGGAAGTCGTTGCCTCTCTGGATTAAACAGAAACTGTGGATCTCCGATCTCATCCGCACGGAACTCAACTATCAGGGAGAACTGCTCTTCCCGGAACACCATGAATCGCACGCGGCATCGGCATTTTTCCCTTCACCGTACAAGGAGGCGGCCGTGGTGACGATGGACGGTGTGGGGGAATGGGCAACGAGTTCTATTGGTTTTGGCTCGCGCAACCGGATCCGGCTGACTCATGAGCTGCATTTCCCACACTCCCTGGGGCTGCTTTATTCCGCTTTTACCTACTTCACCGGTTTCAGGGTCAATTCCGGTGAATACAAGGTAATGGGCCTGGCTCCGTACGGTGAGCCCAGATACCGGGACCTGATTCTTGAAAAACTCCTGGATCTGCGGGATGACGGCTCCTTCCGGCTGAATATGAAATATTTCGGATACGGATCGGGACTCACCATGACCAACCGCCGTTTCTCCCGTCTTTTCGGAGGTCCGCCCCGCAAGCCGGAAACACCCATTACGCGCCGGGAAATGGACCTGGCCGCTTCCGTACAGGCCGTTACCACAGAGATCATGATGCGAATGGCCCGCACTGCACGTCGGACCACCGGCTGCCGGAACCTCTGTCTGGCAGGAGGGGTAGCCCTGAATTGCGTGGGAAACGGCCATCTGCACAGAAGCGGGCTGTTCGACAACCTCTGGATTCAGCCTGCTGCCGGCGATGCCGGGGGTGCCGTTGGCGCCGCCTATATGGCCTGGCACCAATTTTTTGACCAGCCCCGAAACCCCGGTCAAAACGACTCCATGAAGGGGGCGCTTCTTGGTCCGGCATATTCAACCCGTGAAATACGATCTTTTCTTCATGCAAGATCACGCGAGTGCTATCACCAGGAACCGTTGCCTGAGGATGAAATGATCAGGCGAACCGCACGTTTCCTGGCCGGCGGAAAAGTGGTCGGCTGGTTTCAGGGACGCATGGAGTTCGGTCCGAGGGCACTCGGAAGCCGGTCCATTCTGGCGGATCCGCGTTCCGGGCAGATGCAGAAAATCCTCAATCTGAAGATAAAGTACAGAGAGAGTTTCCGCCCGTTTGCACCCAGCGTGTTGATGGAAAAAGTATCGGACTATTTTGAGCTTTCCAGTCCCAGTCCCTATATGCTGCTTGTGGCGGATGTGGCCAAACGCATAAAAAAACAAACGGACAGCCGGGCTGAGGGCCTCGAGAAAAGGCACCAGATACGGTCCGAATTGCCGGCTGTGACACATGTGGACGGTTCGGCCCGTATTCAGACCGTTGACGCCGGGACAAACCCGAGGTATCATGCACTCATATCATGCTTTGAAAAACTCACCGGTTACCCGGTTGTCATCAATACCAGCTTTAATGTCCGGGGTGAGCCCATCGTCTGCACACCGCAGGATGCATGGCGCTGCTTCATGAGGACGGATATGGATGTGCTGGTGATGGACCGCTTTGTGATTGAAAAAAATGACAACGACCGCCTTCTGGATCCGAATGAGGCAATGGCCGGTCTGGAACCGGATTAAAACAAGGGTACCTGCCCATGATATCGGCTTTTATTAAAGAAATCACCATCAACAGGAGTAAACTGAAACAGTTCGCCTGGATAATGGCCCTCATGCTGGGCCTGGTGATACCCGCCATTCTTTTGTGGGTTGGGGACTGGCAGATTTCAATGGCCGTTCAAGTAATGGTTCTGGCAGGAGCCCTGTTCCTGGTGTCGGGTCTGATGGCACCCATGGTTCTGCGAATACCCTACATCATGTGGATGCTGCTGGCACTGATACTGGGAAGCGTGATGACACGCATCATTATCGCCATTGTTTTCTATTTTCTGATTACCCCTGTAGGAATGGTACGAAGGGCCCTTGGAAAGAGCGACCCGCTTGGGAGCAAAACCGATCCGTCAGCATCAGGCTATTGGATTCTTCGTGAAGAGGAGCCAGACTCCGGCCGAATGAAAAAACAGTACTGATACTCAGGACGCACGGTTCGTCCGATCAAAATTGGACAGGATGCCTGTCTCATTCACTCAAGATAGCAGAGCGATACACGCTCTATTCACTTACATGAAAACGAATTTCATCCATCAGGGTGCCATCGGCTTTTTTCAAACGGACACGCCATGTCCCCGGTTGAAGACCAACCGAAGAGTACGTTCTCCAGTTGGGTGATATGCCGATCTTGCTGCTCATTTCGAAGTAGAGATCTTCTTCATAATACCAGTAGAAATAGACATCCTGCATCACATTGCTGTTGTGAATTCTTGCAAAACACCATGCCCTGGCATCTGTCATGGTGTAGGATTCAACGATGTCAACCGGTTCGCGCTCAATTACATCGCGTGCCAGAACAAATTGGATAACATAGATGGTATCACGGGTCATGTCGGTGTGATCATTGCCGGAACCAGTCGTATTCTGCCGAATCGATGATGAATCAATTGATAAATTGGAGCTCCCGTTTGTCGCTTCGATGATTTGATCCGTATGAGATGCTCCTTTCCCATTCAAGTGTGTCTCTTGAGTAGTCAGCGCTCCCTGTGCCAGGACCACAATCAGCAGCGTCAGCATGATTCCAGTAATGACATAAGTAACCCGGTTTTTACCCGGAATACCGGTACGCGAACGTTTATCATGGAATAGTGACATTGTGAAAAAAGTTTTATGGATAGGATTTCATTATCAACAGTGCAGGATGAAACCCTGATGTGTGACCAGATCCTTCAAATCTATCTCAGATCCTTGTAAATGATGCTCTTATATTCAATTAATAAAGAAAGCAGAGTGTTTGTTAAAATAGACTGACAAGTGGGTACTGATTTTGAATCCACAAAGTTACGAATCAGGCATCAAAGATATTGTAAAAAAAACATTAAATAACATTAAGCTGTTCGGTTTATTGGTTGAAACCGTGATATCTTGTGAAAGCAGCTCACTTTTCAGGGAAAGAAAGATTGTCTGTGAGAATATTGTCTGTGAAAAAAAGGAATAAAGAATCTTGTGATCCATGTGTCATACTATGCCCCAAATCGGAAGTCATCGTTTTCTGCTCTGGTTTATGCTGTTATTCGGGGTATTGATTCTTTTGCCCAATGCACTGAGAGCCCAACTGCTGGGGTCGGACCGTTATGAATTGCGCTTGGTTCCGGATCTGTGGTACAACAGTGTTGACGGTATACGGGCCGGAGTCCGGTTTCGCGGAGAAGATCCCCGTACGTTTCTGGATGGACCTCACCGTCTGAGTGCGGGCATCTGGCTGGCTACCCGGTTTCCGGACGATCCGGTTTCCTATCGTGTCTCTTATGTCCATCCGATTGCTTTCATAAGTGATGACCTTGGAGAAGGATCGTTACGTCTTAACAGCACCATACGCACCGGTATTTACCGGCATGAAGCCGGTATTCAAAAAAGATGGCAACCCGGTTTTGATGAATTTGTTTCATATGATCTGATACTAATGGCCGGTTTTTACCAGAGATATGATGATGCCTATCTGATCTGGAGTTCTCAGTGGCAGGATGATCCGATTATCTACGTGCGGCCGCACTTTCGAATGCGGGGTCGGAACCGCATGGGCAGGTGGACACTGCGCATTTCCTCCACGGGTGGCTGGAACCCTTCCCGGGAGTCACTGCATCAGGATTATGCAGGAAACGTTGCCGATTATCCGGGGTTGCTGGGTGCGGACGGATTGTTTTCTAAGGCCTCGGTCGAGCTGTTGCAGCAAGCTCACCTGAGGTATGGCTTTTTTGTCAGAACCCGCCTTTTCGGGGGCTGGGCATCCGATTCAACGCCTCCTGAGCAACGCTTTTATCCCTCCCAGGCCCCGGCTTTCGACTGGATTGAGTCGGGATGGACACGCGCCTCGGGTACCTTGCCTTCTCAATGGTTCCGTTCGGGGTGGATCCATGTGCCTGGCAGCGCCGGGCTGCGTGGGTACACAGGAAAAACAAGTCGTCTACTCGAGAGCGGAAAAGCCGCATGGATTCAGCATTCGCTTGCCATCAATGCTGATATTGGTTTTCCGAATCCATTGAGCATGTGGCTAAAAAACCGTCAATGGGTCGGTGAGTTTGTCCGCTTTGAGTCCTATTTGCTTATTGATGCTGGGTGGGTCTTTGAACCTGAAAATGAAAGCTCCCTGCTCTGGAGCTCGGGTGCCGGAGTGATGCTCTCCCTGAACATCCCCGACTACCTGGGGCAGGACAGGGGCTTCTTCCTTCGTTACGAAATACCCGCATGGGTTTCCGACCCGGCCGATCAGGAGCCGGTACTCAAGTACCGGCACTTGTTGAGCCTGGGTGCCCAGTTCCACTTTTGACGGGATCGGATTGATCTGTAGAGATCAATCCGATCACAAGGATTACTGACTGTTGTTTGTCGGCTTGATGCGTGTGATCAGGACGGCCGCCAGCAGGCAGGCAACTCCCGGAATCCAGAAAGCGAGCCGGAAATCGCCGATAGCGAACATTTTTTCAGTGACCTCTCCCTGGGCATCAAGGACTTCA
>SLHZ01000155.1 GCA_007135895.1 Balneolales bacterium
ACATCTTTAAACTCAGTGAAAGATTTCCCCCGCTTTTTCATTTTCTTGACGTCTTTTTCGAATCGGTTGGTACGGGTAATCTTCTTCTTTCGATATCAAGATTCTCGAAAAGTTGTTCCGGAGAATCAAATTCGGTTACGTTTTTTCGGGATTTAGCGTCAGAAATGGCCTTTTGTGTAGTTTCATTGGGGATTTTCATTTCAAAGGGCAAACCCCGATGCAACTTAACCTGCTTGAAAAATATTCTTATGGCCTCGGTAGTATTGATGCCAAGCTGTTCAAATATTAGTTCGGTATCTTTTTTTAAGCCAGGTTCGACCCTTGCTCGAACTGTGGAGGTTTTAGTAGACATATTTTAGTTTATTTTAGGTGAATATACGACCAATGTAGCACAATTGTGCTACAATTTCAACGCAAAAATGATCACTGAAGTATAAGGTAGTAAGCGGGCACCTCTGCTGTTGCTACTAACTGTTTGTTAATTTGCATCTTATATTCCATTTACAGAATGTGCACGTAACAATCGCATCAACCGGGCGTGTATGGGGCTGTCGCCCCATGATAACCGGCTGTCCACGCCGATTATGCGTTGAGCATTATGTGGCATACTTATTGCCATTGCATTTTTTCTGAATTTCGATAACATATACGAGTGTCGTGTACACAATAGAACTAAGACTGCTCGAATAGTACCCTGTCACAGTCCGATTATTACCTGAAATTGCCCGGAAATTACCCGAAATTCGCTTGCACAATGATAATAATCACCTTCAATGCCGATGAGCAGCTCCTCCGGAAACTGTCTTTACTTGACCAGAGTCATCCTGCGGGTGGCCGACTGGTAGGGCGTCTGCAGGCGGTACAGGTAGACACCGCTGGAGAGCCCGGAGCCGTCAAAGGCAATGCTGTGTTTACCGGCATCAAAACGGCCCTTTGCAATTTCAGCCACCCTCTGCCCTGCCGCATTGTAGAGCGAAAGGGTGAGGTCGCTTTGGACCGGGAGATAAAACCGGATACTAGTCGTTGGATTGAACGGATTTGGATAGTTCGGCTTTAAAATCAAACTCCCGGGGAGCTCCCGCCCAAAATCATCGCTGTCCGTAATGTCCTCTATGCCGGTTGGCTCCCGGAGTCCGGTCTGGTAGATGTAGAAACCAGGTCCGCCGGTTCGACCCAGAATGGTCATATCACTGTTAGCTCCCAATAACCCGGCCTGGGTGGGCAGGAATACACTTTCGGGCCATTCTTCAAAGGCATAGACCACCGCTGGCTCCACTTCCTCCGGGTCACTGATGTCCAGCGTGTAAAGAAACGCATTGGAAGCGGAGTTTCCGATAACCGCCGCGAAGGCCATGTCATCCTGAATCATGACACCTTTCAGATCCTGAGGCGCCGAATAGATGGCGGACCGCCAGACGAAAGTGATATCCGAAAGGTCGTAAAACAGCAGATCCGCTCCTTCGGCCCCCACCAGATAATCATTGTAGATCTGCGGACTGGTAATTGGCCGGATGGGCTGGCTACGGACTATGGTCACCTCATCAGGATCGCTGATATCGAAGATCCTGAGATGACCCCCGCCAACCCGCCGGACGGATAGCAGATAGTCGCCATAGACCAGCGGATAACGGGGAGCGGAACTGATAACACTCAGGTTTTGGGTCGAAGAGAGTACGGGATTGGAAAAATCCGATATGTCTACCGCCTCAAAGCGACTCTCACGGTTCGCATCCGAAATGTCAAGAAAAACATGGTTGCCCCTGGCTGTCGCGTGGACATTGCTCATCTTTTGACCATCAAAGGTGTATATGCTCACGACCTCCGGTGATACCGGATCAGAAATATCGATTAGTTCGAAACCGGTCTCCGAAGTGACAATCAGGGTCTCTTCGTCAAAGGGGGAAAGTTGTGTCACACCGGTAACCCGGACATGTCCCAGTGTGGCAGGCGCCATATGGTCCGCCACGTCCACCACATGTAGAACGGAATCCTGCGTAAGCACGAAGGCCATGTCATTGTGATGCCATACATCCTGCAGATTACCCGTGGCAGGGATAGTTGAAACCCATTCGGCCGTATTGTCTTCATCGAGCTGGTAGTGGAGCAGTCCGGTTGCCCCGGCCGCAATGAAAAGAGCGCCCTCATGCACGTCAAAATCGTACAGTTCAAGGTCCGGCTGTATGGCTTCGGCCAGCACGGGATTCTCCAGATCGGTGATATCATAAACGAGCAGCTCGCCGGGACCGGACACTGCGGTGGAGTTGGCCAGGAGATAGAGAAGGTCCCCGTCAACGGCGATAGTGCTGATATTCAGCCCGTCTGAAGCATCGATCACCGCAAGCTCCTGTGGGTCCGACGGATCCGAAATATCGTAGATATGGACGTTACCGGATGATACCCGGAACAGATAATCGTCGATTACACGGATATTCGAATCGGCGGTCATTCTCGTCCCAAGAGGTATCTTGAGAGTCTCCCTGATATCTTCCCGATCACTGAGATCAACGACATGAAGGTTTTCGTTGGTGGCCACATAGGCCTTGTCGCCGACAATATCATACGCGCGGACCACGTCGGGTCTCGTAATATCAATACCGACCGTTCGTATCAAGCTAATCTGATCTGACGGATTGCCGGCGTCGTAAACAGAGAAGTTCTGCAGATTGAATGCAAATCCAAGATCTCCATGGATCCGGAATTGTGAACCGGTAACAGATCCGGAATAGTTTTCAAATGCCCGGTCAACATCCTGATAGTAATAGGTTAGCCTGTCTCTGTGTTCGCTGCTCGCGGCAAAGAAAAAATCATCATGGTAGAAGATCTGGTCAATGCCGGAAATCTTTGTAAGAATTTCGCGTGTTACAACCGGTGAATCGGGATTGCTGAAGTCGGCCGTCCGGAGATAGGTGCCGTAATTATACAGAACATCCCCGCTGTCGATAATCCGGACCGATGTCACGGGTCCGTGACCCCAGATCCCGTTGATTTTTGTGAGTCCGTCCTGTGCCCCGGCAGAAGTGGCAGCGGTCGTGATAAGGGAGGAGATCATTACGATGACAGCGAAAATCATCATGAATGTGGAAGCAAGCGGATGTTTAGGAACAAATTCCGACATGATAAACATACAGGTTTGTTGTGAGCGCACATTACATTGTGAGCATGTATTGCATTTTGAGCGCACATTGCCATTGTGAGCATGTATTGCATTGTGAGCTGATCTGGCTGAAAAACAACTCCTTCCAGGTGAATAGTTCCGGAACTATCTGTAATTTTTTCAATTAGTTCATTGTGCCCCTATCGTCGATATGGTACACTCTTTCATCGAAATTGTGCCCGATCTCGTCGACATGGAACACTCTTTCATCGAAATTGCGCCCGATCTCGTCGACATTATGCTCGTTTGTATCGAAATTACGCCATTTTTCACTGACATTTCGCCAGTTTCTTTCAGCTCCGAATAACTCAGAATAACCGCAAATCCACCGGGATGCCTATAAATCCATCGACATTACCATAATTCCACCCGCATGACTGCAATTCCACCGGGATCACTACAAATCCATCGGGATGGTAAAAGAAAAGACCGATCCCTGGTCTTTCCGGCTTTTGACATCGATGGTTCCACCGTGGTCTTCGATGATTCTCTTGCTGATGGCCAGACCAAGTCCGGTGCTGGACTCCCCTGCCGTGGGACGGCTTGAGGATTTTTGAAACGGCTGGAAGATCATGGACAGCTCATCGCTATTGATGCCGATACCCTGATCGATGACCGAAGTTATGACCCTGTCGTTCTGCACCTCGACCGTAACCGTGATCTCCGATCCTTTATGAGAAAACTTGATGGCATTGCTGATGAGATTATTCAGCACTTGCTCGATTTTGTTTTCGTCCATCCTGAGCATCAGTTCTTTTTTGTTTTCGTCCATCCCGAGCATCAGTTCTTTCAGGCTATATTCGGCCCGGATGCGTATGTCCTTGTAACCGCCCACCAACTGGTTGAAATGCACGGTTTTCCTCACCAGCCGGATGTAATCACTCTTTTCCAGATTCAGCTCCAGTGAGCCGGATTCAATTTTCGAAACATCAAGCAGTTCCGTCATAAGTCGCAGTGAAAAGTGGAGCCGCTCGGAGATACTTTCCAGGAAGCCCTGCTGCTCTTCTTCTGAAAAGCTGTCTTTGTCCGTGTTCAGGATGTCGGCAATGGAAATAGCGGTGGAAATCGGGTTTCGCAGGTCATGCGCCGTGATGTTCAGAAACCGGTTCTTTTCCCGGTTGAGGATGGCAAGGTCGGCATTGGCTTTCTTGAGTTCCTGGAGCGCGTTCTCCAGCAGGACTTTCTCCTTGGTCAGCTGGCGCTGCAGATTGCTCGTTTCCATGTTGAGCTCCACCATTCGCCGGTTTTGTTCGGTGATACGATCCAGGTCGATTTCACCAGCGATCAGTATCTCTTTTCCTTCCACAAAAACACGGGCATTGATGGTTGTATACGAACCCGGATCTTCCCCCAAGGTCATCATACCGTCGAAAACAGGCCGGTCTGTTAATTCGCGAGGCCGGTCTGTTAACTCGCCAGGCCGGTCTGTTGATTTGCGAGGTCGGCCTGCTAATTCGCGAGGCTGATCTGTTGATTTGAGAGGCCGGTCTGTTAATTCGCGTTTTTCCGCCAACCTGACAAGAGTTCCAAAATCCGGGTTTTTAAGGCTTGCAACGGGATCTTTTCCGCTCAGATGCCGGAAAGCCTTGTTGCTGAAAACCAGTTCCGGCTTTTCAATATGGAAGATCGCAAGGCACAGGGCGCTGCTCTCCAGTGCGGCATGATTAATGATTGGCAGCCACTTTTCCATCAGACGGGGGGCTCTTGTTCTCCGGTGATTTTGTCGAATAACGGGATGTAAATCTGGATCCATTCGTACAGGGGCAGGATATCCAGATAGGCCTCACGGGGCAGTTCCTCTTCAAGTATAAGAATCCAGGAATTGATCTGCGCCGCCCAGTAGGTCGGTGAAAAGCTTCTGCTCCGGTAAGCCCGGAAGACCCAAAGGATGGTCTCCACCAAAACTTCGGAGTTAAAATCTTTCAGAATGGAGGCAATGAACCGGGCATGGTTGGCATGGTTGTCTTTCATCATATCCCGCGCGTTTTCCGGAACCAGATCCCGAATGTCCGCCCTCTCCGTCATGTGGCTGTTGATCCGGGCCACCATCTTTTCCGATGCATTGCGGTAGGCTTCGGCCGCGGGTTTCCCGAAAGGTCCCAGTTTTGCGGCACTCTCAAAAAGGATTTGTTTGTCCATCATTCATGAAATTTTCGATGAATAATTCCAGTTCCGGCAGATTGGAAATATACGTGGTATGAGAATAACTTTCGGCTATTTCCTTTCCGCCGTACCGGAAGGCCTGACCCCCGATGATGACCGGAAGTTCCGGAAAAACCTGTCGGATGTACTGCAACATATTTTTCAGCGCAGGCAGATGGAAGTAAACGCTCAGCGAAAGAGCAAGCAGATCCGGCTGGACTTTATCCATATACCGGACAAGATCCGGTAAGGGTGTATTGGCACCGGGGAAAAACGTGTCCCAGCCTTTCATTTCAAAGACATCGGCGGCCATTTTTATACCCACCTGATGCGTCTCATGTTCCACACAGGCCAGCACCGCTTTTCTGGACAACCTTTCCCGGGATATGATGTCACCATAGAGTTCGTTCATGACCGCCTCGGTGATGGAAGTGGCCGTGTGTTCTTCGGCTACAGTGATCTTGTTGAATTCCCATAGTTCGCCGACCCGGTAGAGAGCCTTGCGAATCACATTTTCATACAGATCCGTGACGGACTTGCGGTTTCTCAGATAATTCCTGACCAGTTTCGATGCCCCGGCACGATCCCCTTCCAGCAGCTGCATCAGAAACTGCTCATCGACTTTACTGACGGTCCCATCAACCATAATAAAACGAATAATCACACATCCGGAACAAGAAAATCCGGCATTGGCAAAGGTGTGTTTTTAATTGTCTGTTGTGCAGACCCCTGTCCACTCAATTCAGGAGCGACTGTCCACTCATTGCAGGAGCGAATCATACACACATAATAATACCTTTTTTTCGGAAAAAATTTTCGGAAATAAATCAGAATAAAACCTCGGGATTATCATATGCCCTTCGGATCTATATCAACCCCGGATCAATATTTAACCTCCGGATTAATACATGAACTCCGGATTAATACAGAAACCCAAACAGCCACAATGGGATTTTGGATGCGAAGCCGGCTGGCACGAGGTGACCTTTGACGCCGGGGATATCTCCAGCGGCCTCTATCTCTGCCGGATCCATGCGGTAGTGGCATTCCTTCAGACCCGTTAAATGATGCTGGTTCGGTAATTATTGCCGGTCAATACAGTCCGACTCCCATCTAAAACCCATTTCACATAAGACTACTTATACGGCATTTCC
>SLHZ01000255.1 GCA_007135895.1 Balneolales bacterium
ATCCTTTGGCTGATCGGCCATTCGGGACAGGATCCGGACCGGTACTCCGAAAACACTGTTGGCCAGGTTGGACAGATACCGTTGTTGTTCGCGTATGATATCCGAAGTAAAACTGTCGCTGCATTCTAAAAAAAGCTGTTTGTTGTCAAACTGGACGGGCCGTGAGCGCTGAATGGTGAAGTAGAGCATGCTGCTTGAGCCCTCCTGTAGTTTATTGAGGTATTCGGGCCACCGTTGCATTAGCTCGGAAAAGGAAGATACCGGAGAATGCTGATGGCCATCGAAGGGTTCCTCTATTTCAGATTTGGGCAAAGCTTTCGGCTTTGTGGAAAGAGCCAGATTACCACTGACGGGACTCTCGTTTTTCAAACCGGCATGTTCCGGCTTGGGCAGCACTACGGCTGATAAATGATTTCCTGGCCGACCAAGGGCCGGCTTGCCAAAGATTCCCGGTTCCTCCTGTGGTATCTTTTCATCCTGTGGTATCTTTTCATCCTGTGGTATCTTCCTGCCGGTCTGCAATTTCGGTTTATCCGGAACAATCCGAGAATCTCCCCCGTGCAGGTTTTTCGCAGTTTGAGAAGAAGGCCTTTTGTGACCTGGTGCTGCAGCAGGCGTTTTCTCCAGACTATTTGAAGTCTGTGTCTGGGACGTTTCAGAGCCGTCGCCCAGCAGGTCCAGTTTCTGAAGGAGCTCCTGCAAACTTTCCGTACGGGTCATATGGAAAAGCTTGAGTATGGTGATTTCCAGATGAATCCTTGGATTGTGGGCATTGCGAATGGTGAATTGGGCTTCATGGACAATGTGCATCATCCTCATGAGGTCATCATCGGAGAAAGAAGCCGCGGATTCACGATAACGATCCCGCATTTCAGCGGTTGTTTCAATGAGGTTGAAATTACGGCTGTCACGGGAAAGATAGAGGTTCCGAAAATGCTCTGTAAGTGCACCAAGCAGCTCCTGGATGTCATTTCCTGCAAGGAGCAGACGATGGAGCAGGGCCATGCCTTCTTGAGTGTTCTCATTGAAGATGTGTCCGGTTAATTCAAACAGCCGGTCTGAACTTACGATATTTAGCGCCTCATGCACGTCATCTGCCGATATTTCCGATCCGCAAAACGCTGTTACCTGATCCAGTATGCCGAGGGCATCCCGGAGCGCGCCGTCGGCTTTTTTTGCGATGATATGGAGTGAACGGTCATCAATGACAAGATTTTCCTTTTGTGCTATTGATCGAAGTCGTGAAACGATTTCATCCA
Source organism: Balneolales bacterium (assembly GCA_007135895.1). GTDB lineage: Bacteria > Bacteroidota > Rhodothermia > Balneolales > Natronogracilivirgulaceae > SLHZ01. The sequence goes on from SLHZ01000255.1 coordinate 1,260, forward strand.
CGGTAATTCTTCGAAAGTCAAATCGCTGACAGCGAGACAGGATGGTAGGCAGAATGCGATGGGGCTCCGTGGTGGCAAAAATGAAAATCACGTGGGCCGGCGGCTCTTCCAGGGTCTTCAACAGCGCATTGAAGGCCTGTTTGCTCAGCATATGGACTTCATCGATTATATAGATTTTATAGTTTCCGCTTTGCGGTGGTATGCGCACCCGTTCCCGCAAGGTGCGTATGTCGTCCACGCTGTTGTTGGAGGCGGCGTCAATCTCAATGATATTGAGGGTGTTATTCAGGTCTTCGCCGCTAATATCCTCTGCCACTTCATTGATGGTACGTGCCAGCACCCGGGCCATGGTTGTTTTCCCCACTCCCCGTGGTCCGCAAAAAAGGTAGGCGTGACTCAGTCGGTTTTTTTCAATGGCATTTTTCAGGGTGCTGCTGACATGATCCTGTGAAACAATATCATCAAATGTCTGAGGACGGTATGTTCGGGTCAGAGCCTTGTAGTTGCTGGACATGGCTGGTTGAAGAGGGTTTGCTGGGGCATCCGGACGACATGGTGGTCCGGTGATTCTGGTGGTCTGTTATGGTGTGGCATAATGCTCCTTGCCAACAACCCCAAAGTTAAGAAAATGATGCCTCTCTATCCATGAAAAGCTTGGGAAGAATCACACCGGTTCACTTGTCATGAATTGTTCAATATCACTGCGGGTTTTGGGAACATCCGTCAGGTTTTCAGGTCCGTTTTCCCGAATGATGATATTGTCTTCAATACGAATTCCACCAAACTCCATCATTTGTGACAAGCGACTTACGTCCAGATGAACTTTCAGACCGGGATCGGAAAAGGAAGGCTCAAGAAGTGCCGGAATGATATACAGACCGGGCTCGATGGTAATAACCATGCCGGGCTCAAAGGTTCTTCTGGCACGGAGGAAACGCAGACCGGGTCGGTCGATTCTTTTGGTTCCCTTCGGATATCCTCCCACATCATGAGTGTCCAGACCAAGAAAATGCCCGAGGCCATGCGGAAAAAACAGGGCGAAGACATTTTTGTCCATCAGTTCGTCAATACTCCCTTTGACCAGCCCGCAGTCACGCAGTCCCGAAACGATGATTCTTGCTGCCGTCAGGTGAAGGTCTTCCATTTTGTTGCCAGGACGTGCCATTTCAATGGTTTTTTCCTGGGATTCAAGAACGATATCATAAAGTTCCGCCTGTAGCGTGTTGAATTTGCCATTAACGGGCATGGTTCGGGTTATGTCCGCGGCATAGCCTCTGTACTCCGCACCGGCATCCAGGAGAAAGAGCTCGCCATCACGCAGCTTTCGGTGGTATTCCACGTAGTGCAGAATAGCCGAGCCGGGACCGGAAGCAAATATCCCGGAATAGGGCAGGTGCATCATTCCGTTTCGTGCCGTGCGGTACTGGAAAAGTGCCTTGAGTTCATACTCGTAAGAGTCCGGTGATACTGCTTTCATAACGTCCCTGTGTGCCTGATTGGCAACGGATGCCGCTTTTTTCAGACAGCGGATTTCATCTTCGGACTTGATGGTTCTGCAGTAAGCCATGGCGCCCCCGAGCTCACCCGTCTCTACATGAAAGCCCATTTCTTTGATGGAACCGGCAGCGGCCGGTAAAGAGTGAATTACTTCCGGTTTTCGCAATTTCAGCTCTTTGTCCAGCTCATCGGCATAGATAACCCTGTCAGGACCGTATTTTTTCTGATATTCATCGGGAGAATAGAGATAACCCATCCAGACCGCGTATTGCGTATCACGCCTTGGAATAATCAGAGTGTACTCTCCGGTCTTGCAGTCCATCATGGCAGCCATGTCCGGCTCGTCGACTCCTGTCAGGTAGAGGAAGTTGGATTCTTGTCGAAAAGGATATTCAAAGTCGGTGTCGTAGCGCCGGGCAACGGTGCCACCTGAAAAGAAAAGAATACAATCTTTGTTTTCTTCAAATAGATCAAAGAGTTTTTTTCGGTGCTGGCTGTACATCATGAAGAATCGGATTAATAAACGGAGCGGCAGCTCCGAACGGTACCTCCATGTCTCACGGAATTGCCGCAGACAGGGAAATAGCAGAATGCCGGATTAAAAAAAAGCGATGTCAAAAAAAGCGGTGATGTCCCAAATGGTGTCCCCTGCAGTCGGGGACGGTTGAAAGGTAAGGTTTTTTTTTCAGGTAAACATCCGGTTTCCTGTTGCATTTAGCAGTGCCTCAAGAAAATGTTTGTTGGATTTGGGAGTTTTTTTAAAAAAAAGCGGGTCTTGCCAAAGGTTCTGCAATTCCCGGACGGCGCTTGCAGGCAGTTTATCAAGTTGACCGCTGGTTTCTTTGGCTTTGGAAATGCGGTACAAGCCGGAATCCATGATGTTTCCATCCGTATCAACCAGGATCCGCGCTGAGGAGATATTATTTCCCTCCCGGTTTGCAAATAGGCAGAAGAGGGTGTCTTGGCGGTTGAGTGCCATCATGCTAAGTGCCAGTACGGCTTTTTCGGGGCCGGGAGCTTCAACCATCGCATAGTAATGATGCAGGGGCATGGAGTCGTACGGGAATGAGAGCGACATGTAGTCATATGCCAGATTGCCGGAGTGGAACAGCATTGCCAAAAAGGAAGAGAGTCCGCTGTCATAACCTGTCAGGTTGCCGGCCAGGAAACCCCGGCCCTTCCAATATTCGGGATTTAAGGAGAAAAATGGCTTGCCTTTCCTGATTTCCCGGGGGTAGCTTTCCGTCGGGATGGGGGTCAGCTCACCACGGGTGTCATAGAGGGCATCCTGATACCCATTGGTCAGCAGGATATAAGGCGCTTTGACATGACGGTTGTAAACAGCGGCCTGAAGAGCCGCGGCTTGTCCGGGAGGGACAGACTCGGCCTTGCACTCAATAAGCATCCAGGGGCGGAAGCCGGCATCATAACAAACCACATCGGTTCTTCCCCTGGAGTGCCGGGCCGGAACCGGGGCTTCCACTGCAATTCGAGAGGCGGAGATGCGGGTTTCAAGCAGCAGGTACTCGATAACCCGCATTCGGACAAGCTCTTCGGGACGAAACAGGAGTGCTTTGCGTTTAATGGGATTCCAAAGCATTTTTTTTCCGGTCCGGAAAGTAATGCGAGGGAAATGGCGGCTGGTTACGGAAGAGTAATGAAACACGCTGGGATGATTTTTCCTTGTAGTTATAGACCCTTAAAGAATGGTTCTGCCATCAGGCAAGACGGCTTTGAGTTGCCGGACTGCCGTGATCGCAAGTAATTACAAGGGAATATAACACTTATATGACCTCCAATGTCAATAGGCTTAAAGCGTTTCAGGCAATTGCCGATTATGACACATGAAACATTCATGGCCAATCCTTCGGACACACAGGCGCATGATTAAAAACGTCATGGGCACCCGTTTTTTCCAACCTTGCAGGTTTTAAAAAAAGGGTCAGTGTTTCGCGATATTCTCCACCAGCTCACCGGTTACCAGGAAGATGATTCTTTCACATATATTGGTCACACGGTCACCGATCCGCTCCAGGTTATGGGCCGACCACAAGAGGTAGGTACACCTGGTGATAGTCCGCGGGTTTTCAATCATTATGGAGACCAGTTCACGAAAGATCTGATGATACAGCTCATCCAGTTCGTCATCCTGCAAGGTGATCTGCCGGGCTGCTTCCACGTCCCGTTCGGCATAGGCCCTGAGGCTTCGGTGTATCATGTCTATGGCAATTTCGGCCATTCGGGGGATATCGATAAGGGGCTTGACCGGCGGTTTGTCGGCCAGAAGTATCACGACTTTGGCAATGCCCTCCGCGTAATCTCCCATACGTTCCAGATCAGTGATGATACTGAGGATGGCAATCAGTTCACGGAGATCCCCTGCAACCGGCTGTTGTGTTGCGAACAGGTGGATGCATTGCTCTTCGATATCAAATCGCTTGTTGTTGATGTGGATATCATCCTTTCGGATTTTTTTTGCTTCATGAACATCCCGTTCTTTCATAGCTGTTATGGAGCGGTCCACGGCAATGGCAACCATTTTTGCCATGTTGAAAAGATCCTTTTCAAGTTTTTTGAGGTGTTTCTGAAAGGCGATGCGCATGGTGGCGGTTTCTGGGTTATTCGATTAAAAAAGGTCCTTGACCTGAGAAATCAGCCAAAACGACCGGTAATGTACTCTTCGGTTCTTGTTTTGGATGGATTGGTAAAGAGGGTGCTCGTAGGTCCGGCCTCTATCAGTTTTCCCACATAGAAAAAAGCGGTGCGATCCGAGACACGGGCGGCCTGTTGCATATTGTGTGTTACTATAACGATGGTAACCTGTTCCTTCAGGGTTTGAATGAGCTCTTCGATCCGGCTGGTCGATTGCGGGTCAAGTGAGCTGGTGGGCTCGTCCATAAGAAGCACCTCGGGGTCTACGGCCAGGGCCCGGGCAATGGAAAGACGTTGTTGCTGTCCCCCGGAAAGACTGGACCCCGGACTGCGAAGCCGGTCCTTGACTTCGTCGAAGAGCGCCGCCTGGCGCAATGCTTGTTCACAAACTTCATCCAGGAGAGCCCTGTTCCGGATTCCAACCAGTTTGAGGCCCGCCACTACGTTGTCGTAAATAGACATGGTAGGGAAAGGTGTTGGTTTCTGAAATACCATGCCAATTTTTCTGCGTATGATGACCGGATTCACATCGCTGTGGTAGATATTCTTTCCGTCCAGAAGAACTTCGCCGGTCACCGAAGAGCCTCTTGTGAGGTCATGCATCCGGTTCAAAGCCCTCATGTAAGTGGTTTTTCCACATCCGGAGGGTCCGATAAGTGCCAGAACTTCTTTGTCGTAAATAGGCAGACTTACATTTTCGACACCAACATTGGATCCGTAACGCACCGTCAGGTTGCGGGTTTCCATCCGGTTTTTTTGTTTTTCTTCCTGTTTTTCCTGCATGGGCATATTTTCGTGCGTATTTGTTGTCGAATTATTGGAAAGCAGAGATGAGAAACCCTCCGGTTTAAACTGGGTCATTGCGTTGAAGAGGTTGAGCATTGGTCAAAAAACTATACGTGAATATCTAGACTGCTCTTTTGCGGGTAGCAAGCCGGGCGGCGATGAAACAGAGCATGACCAGCACCAGCAGTACGATGGCGGCCGCCCACCCCATGGAGTGCCAGTGAGAATAGGGGATGATCGCCAGGCTGTAGAGA
>SLHZ01000210.1 GCA_007135895.1 Balneolales bacterium
CTGCTTCCTGAAATACTCAGCGCTGCCGCTCCATGAATGATCCGTCATGGCAAGAACAGGGATATGCTCCAGAAAAGCATTACTGCGAATGCTCTTGATAGCCGACACCCCATCCATTCCCGTTCCAAGATTGATATCCAGTAAAACCAGGTCGAACTCAAGGTCGTTCAGCTTCTGCAAAGCCTCCTCACCAGACTGCACCCGCTTGAGTTCGTAGGCATTGCCCAAATAGTAGCGTGTGATCATCCAGGCATCATAATCATCTTCGACCAGCAGTATCCGGTTACGGGTTGATTTTCCACGCTTGCCAATCTTGTCGGATCCAAGATCGGTTTTTTTCTCTTTGTCTGCCACAATGGGCAGGCGGACTGTAAAGACCGAGCCTTTGCCTTTTTGACTTTCTACGGAAATATTGCCTCCCAATACCTCTACCAGCTTGCGGGTAACCGCCAGTCCCAGTCCCGTTCCTTCAAAACGGCGATCCATGCCGGTACTCTCCTGCTCAAACTCATTGAAGACTCTCGAGAGAAAGGATTCCGAGATGCCGATTCCGGTATCACGGACAGTAATTTTCGCCCACTCTTCTTTGATTTTTTTGTACTGTGAGACCTCTACCGATACCCCCCCTTCATCCGTGTACTTGATTGCGTTGGCTAAAAGGTTGTACATGATTCGCTGAAAGAGCTTCCGGTCAATGACCATGTTCAGTTCAGCCACCTTCTTTTTCACAGAGAGCTTCAAGTCTTTGCTATCCGCCGCCTGGGCATGTGCTCCAACAGACTGTTCGATTTCATCGACCAGGTCAATTTTCTCCGGATTGACTTCCACTTTGTCTGCTTCCAGGTTCACCAGATCCAGAATGGTCTCTACCGTACCGAGCAGGCGCTGTCCGCTGGAATGGATTCTGCCGGCCATTTCACGGGTTTCCCCCTCCGGCAATTCCATTTCCAGGATATTCGCAAAACCAAGTATACCCGTCAGAGGCAGCCTCATTTCATGACTGATATTAGCCAGAAGTGCCGTTTTGATCCGGTTCATTCGATCAGCAGCGTCCCGCGCGCGAATCAGTTCAAACTCCATTTTTTTCCGGTCGGTGATATCCCGGGAAAGAAAGAGCAGGCCGGGTTTCTCCGCTTCATGTTCCAGGTTCGTTACCGTCGTCTCCAGATAGGTCCAGTGCCCATTCCTGTGCCGAAAACGAAGTTCAATCGTCAAATCCTGTACCTGCCCCCTGAGAACCCTGCTGCAGGTCTCCTGAAACAGGGCAAGATCATCTTCATGAATCAGGCCGGACAGATTCGTCCCCTTCAATTCAGAAGGGTCATAGCCCAGGATCCTTTCTACAGAGGCGCTAACCGACTTAAGCTGCTTGTCACGCCCCGTTTCCATGATGCAATCCGAACCTCTGTCCTGAAGCTTTTGAAAATGTTCCTCGCTATGTCGCAGCGCCAGCATGGCCTTGTACTTGCCTATGACAGAGCTCATCAATCCCAGCAACACCTTTTTTTTCAGGGGCATCTGCAGGAAACCGCAAGGCTGTATCCTTGTTGCACGCTCTGCCAGTGTCTCATCCTGCTCATCGAAAGTAAAAATAACCGGTGTGCCGAAATCCCGGACCATCCGGCCTACCGCCTGTACTGCACCATAACTGTCCATCGAGGCCAGATGAAACAGAATCAGATCGGGGTTCACTTCACGGGCCCGGGCAACTACTTCCCCGGCAGAACCACCAGCCGAAGCAACTGTGCAGCCGGCCTCCTCAAGCCACTGTCCGATGCGACGGCTTTCTGCCGGGTCATAAGCGACAAGCAATATCCTGCTTTTCTTTTCTGACATAATGATATTTTTTTGTTTTTAACAGATGAAATATACCGCAATTCAAGTCCTGCATCCAACCCGTCATTTACAAACCGAAGACCGGGCTCTCCGCGACCGTAAAGAGGGGCAAACTTTTCCAATTCTATGGATTGGTACCAGTAGATAGCTTCAGATATTAGCAGTGCATGATTCCATCAAATGGCGAATAACATTGCGATAGTTTTTTTATTTTCCAGACACTTCGGAAATCCATGCTATTTGAACCATCTGCTTTTGTGAACAATCTCCTTTCTTCTTATGCACGTCTGGCCCTGCTGGCACTGGGAGGTCTCATCGTGTTTCTTGTACTCATGGAACGTGTCAACCCGCCCGGCAAGATACCCGATCTTTCGGACCGGCAAGGAGTCATACACCAGTCCCGAGACTTTCTTGCGGCAGCCGATCACGAAACCAGCCACCTGAAACCCTTTGCCATTTACCGGTCGAACGATGAACTGATACACCAACAAATCGACCATTTCGGCAGATCGGAACTGAACCGGTTTATCCGGAACGGTTTTCTCCATTATGTACCGTCCTGGTACTGGGAAGTATTATGGATCGATACGGAAGAAAAAGAAGAGTTGTACTTCACCACCGACAGCCACAGAAGCCATTATGGTCAAACCATCTACCTTACCCGTCATGCTCCCGCCGGTTCTGTTCAGCATTTTAGTATAGAAAGTCCGGAAAACCGGTTTGGGGAAACCTACTCCACCCCACCGGAGGATTTATCACAATGGCACGATAAAAAACCTGCTCCCGAAACAGGGAGTGCCCTGATGAAAACTCCCCTGATGAAGCCGCTTGTTCGGGGCACGGTTTGGGACACACCGCTGGTCACCATCAGCGAAATCTCCCGGTCAGAGTTTCATGGTCGCCCCGTCACAAGAATTAAAGCCGGTCCCGAAACGGATCTGTTCGGACATGTCGCGGAAGTCACCTTTTCTGTCGGCGACGACGGCATGCTCCTGGCGATGCAACACACGGTAACCGTGCCGGACCTTGAGACGCGTGATGAAACATTTCAGTTAAGCATGATACGTTTCGTCTTTTTTACTGTCGCTTTGCTGTTCATACTGATACTCTTTCTCCGAAGGCTCTTTCTCCGCCTCATCGACTTCCGTTCGGCGACTACCTTTGCCATCATCACTTTCGTACTCTCCCTTCTTCACTTCGTCCATCTGATTTTCCAGGTCTCACTGTTTGATCAAATCGATCAACTGCACCAGATCATTGTCATTTTTATTACATTCTCGCTGCTTGCCCTGGTGATAGCGGGTCTGGCCTTCGTTATTGCATCACTCGCCGAATCACTCAGCCGGGAGCTCTGGCCGGAGAAAATCATCACGCTCACTCTGCTCCGACTGGGATATCTCAGAAGCAGCGCGGTCGGACACTCCCTCATTACCGGTGTGCTGACATCCCTGGTCCTGCTTGGCATTGCTGCCACCGGTTATGCGCTGATCGATCACAGCATCCGCAACCCTCTGGAGAACAAACTGTTCTTTTCAGAGAGCTATTACTTCTCCCCATGGCATATTTTTGCCACCAGCCTGTTTTGGACGGTACTGATTTCTGCCGGTCTGTTTGGATGCATCATTTCCCGTGTCGGACTTGCCACTTCCAATAGATGGATTCCGTTGGCTATTGGTACACTTGCCCTGCCTCTGATGATATCAGCGGGGCTTGAAACATCGTCCCCTGCTGGTTTGGTATTCATCATCGGACTCCTTGGCTTCTCCATGACCTGGCTTTTCCAGAAATATGACCATCTGGCATTGCTTGTCACCGTTTTCTTCTTTCTTGTGGCATGGACTACGGCAGACAGCCTGTTTCTTTCAGGATCACCCGACAGGTTTTTATCCTGGGGGGTCTATGGCCTGATGATGATCATGCTCGGTTTCGGCGGCTACTTGTCTTTAAATGGAAACGATTACGAACACCTGCCCGAACTCACCCCCGATTATATTCGTGAAATTGCCCGTGAGCAGCGAGTGGAGCGTGAACTCGAAATCGCCCGGCAGGTACACCAGTCTTTTCTGCCCGTCAAGCTGCCCGACATTGACCGGGTTGATGTCGCCGCCAGCTGTAAGGCGGCTTTTGACGTGGGTGGTGACTATTATGATGTCATACCCGTGGATGAAAACCATGTGGCATTTGTCATCGGTGATGTCAGCGGTAAAGGCATACAGGCTGCATTCTACATGACCATGATCAAGGGTATGTTTCGAAGCCTTGTCAAGGAAATACCCACCCCTCTGCCCCTTCTCAGCCGCATCAACCAGCTTTTTTACGAAAATGCGCGCAGAGGCAGCTTTATCTCCGTCTGCTATGGCTTGCTGGATACACGAAGCGGTCTGCTCAAATATGCCAGAGCCGGTCACAATCCGGCCATACTGATACGATCGGAGGAGAACAAGCCCGAATTGATACGCTCCGGTGGAATGGCCCTGGGCCTGACCAAAGGTGCGGAATTTGAATCAACGCTCACCGAAAAGACTATTCAACTCCATCACGGAGATACGGTTCTCTTTTATACGGACGGTCTCACGGAAGCAACGGATGTCCGTAACAACATGTACGGCGATGAGCGTCTCCTCGCTGAAATCTCCATCTCACCCCATAAAACGGCGACAGAACTGCTGGACGGTCTTCATAATAATGTTTTTTCCTTCCTGGGTCAGGAAAGCATCAGCGATGATCTGACCCTGCTGGTTGCCAGGTACCTGCCCGATAATAAAAAAGGCAATCGATCATAAACACCACAGTCGGTCATAAAGACCACAAACGATCTGAATAACCACAATCAATCCAAAAAACCGCAATAAATGGAAAAATTATAACGATTATTTCCTATTTTTTTATCCGTCTTTCTTCTGTTTCGTCAGATGATGACAAACCTGAAATAATTACTTCCAGAACACCACCCCTCCTGCCATGCAACCAATAGTATTGATCAGCGGAGACGGTATCGGTCCTGAAATTACCGAATCGGTGCTCCGTATCCTTGAAGCGGCCAAAGCCGACATCAACTGGATATCGGCCAGCGCAGGTATGCTGGCCTTTGAATCTTCGGGAAATCCCCTGCCGGATGAAACTATCTCCCTCATTGACCAGTACAAGCTGGCCCTCAAAGGACCGCTCACCACACCCGTGGGAAGCGGATTCCGGTCTGTTAATGTCGCTCTCCGGCAACGTTTCAACCTCTACTGCAACATACGACCTGCACGGACCTTGCCCGGCGTAGACACCCGGTACGGCAATGTTGATCTGGTTACTTTCCGGGAAAACACCCAGGGGATGTATATCGGCATGGAACGCTACATTGACGATGACGAAAACCAGGCCGAAACCGTTGCCATCATCACCCGTGAAGCCAGTGAACGCATCATACGGGCTGCTTTTGAGTATGCACGAAAGCACGGACGGAAAAAAGTCTCTTTGATCCACAAGGCAAATATCCTCAAATATACCACGGGACTATTTTTGAAAGTGGGGAAAGAGATTGCGGCGGACTACCCGGAGATCCTCTTCAACGACATGATCGTCGACAATACCGCCATGCAGATGGTCATGCGTCCGGAAATATTTGATATCCTGGTTACCACGAATCTGTTTGGGGACATCCTCTCTGACCTCGCCTCCGGTCTGGTGGGCGGACTTGGCATGACCGGCTCGGCAAATCTGGGCGACCAGCATGCCATTTTCGAAGCCGTACACGGCTCCGCGCCCGATATCGCCGGCCAGGGGAAAGCCAACCCCACGGCGCTGCTGCTCTCTGCCGTGATGTTGCTCGATCATATCAACCGGCAAGACACAGCCGAAAAAATCCGCAGGGCATTGTACAGGGTACTTCCCGATAAAGAATGTGTTACAGCGGATCTTGGAGGAAAAGGAACTACCGGGGTCTTTACCGATGCCATTATCAGGAACCTCTGATTCGCTTTGTACTCAGGCTGAAAACAGATCTTCAACGACCCGTTTCCTTCAGCCGGTATCATCCGCATAAATTTTTTCTTCAATGTGATGTTCGCCCTTACCGGAAGTTTTATTATAATGGAAAACTTGCATTTACTCCAAACCTGATAAAAATGATTATGAAATCAATCCCATCTTTCCTTTTACGCAGCTTGTTCCCCGCTCTGGTGATCTCATTGGTGTTTACTGCAACGCAAGCGACTGCTGTGAACCGGAGCTTTGCCGGTGATATCCAGCAAAAACTGAATCGTGCGACCGAGCTCCAGGACGCTTTTCAGGACGAAGAGGCTCTGGCCGCCTACAAGGCTGTCCTTGAAATCGATCCCGCTCATTATGACGCCCTCTGGAATACGGTCATGCTCCATACCTCCATTGGCCATCGTCAATCCAACACCCGCATGGAGGAACAGCACTATGACCAGGCCTATAACTATGCGAAACAAATGCTTGAAAAACATCCCGATCAGGCCGGGACTCATTTTGCCTATGCGGCAGCCGTCGGCCGCAAGGCACAAAGCGTGGGCGCGCGCGAACGCATCAGCATGTCAAACGAGATCCGGGACCA
>SLHZ01000168.1 GCA_007135895.1 Balneolales bacterium
ATAATAAGGACATAACGCCCCAGATCCGGTTCGCTCCGATCTTCAACAATGCCTTCCATATTGGAGGAAAAAACCAGATTACTGATGGGAGATTCGATGATGACATAGGCCTCATCAGGATGCTCGGTGAAGACGGGTATGCCCCCGGAAGGCCGCTCAATGGGAGAAATGTCCATTTCCCGGAGCTGAGCCGATACGCTCCCGACCAGAATAAGACAACTCATCACAAGTCCCGGAACAAGAAGCTGTAGCGGTTTGAGAGCTCGAAAAATCTGTAGGTGTGCCATTTTGAATTGTGGATCGTTATGGAACAGGAGATAGGTTGGGACTGCTGTTTTTAAGTGGTTGTTATTCAATAAACCTAAAATAACAAGTTTAGAAGATTTCCAGCTCGCCGATTGAAAAAACTTCGGATTCAGGAGTGGCATAGCGGGGCTGCCAGGTTCTCACATGGATCAGGGGACTTTCCTCCTCTCTGAAATCCACGAGCAAAAAAAGGTAGCCGTCATCACTGTAGGTACTCGAACTGTAATACTGCACCAGTGATACCCCATAAATATGTCCCATCCTTGGATGGCGGACAATTTCTATGTCTTCAAAGGTGATCTGTATCCATTCGTTGCGACGGAAAACCCGTTCCAGTCGCTCGAGATACTCGCTTTTTGTAAACTGAAGGTATCGAACCTGTGACTCGAACGGAGAGGATTGTCCGGTCGACTCGACTACATGGCCCACGATGATGAGAGCCTGATCACTGAAAACATCAGTAATGAATGGCAGGTCCCTCCGGTTGTAGGCGGTTCGGAATTTTTCAATGAACCCCAATATATTTTGCCTGCGTTCGACATCGATCTGACTGTCTCCCTGACGCAGCAGGGTGTTGTACCGGTGCAAGGGCAGGGCGATCCGGATATCCAGGAGTTTGCCTTGCGAAGTAAAGAGAACCACCGCTTCTTCAAAGTGATTCTGCCCCTCAGGATCATGCAGTGTCAAAGGAACATCACGCATTTCAAAATTACCGTCGCTTCGCTGGGCCACCTTCAGAATCAATGACGTTTCATCTACGTAAAACGGAGCGGTTTCCCACATTTCCTGTACAGAGGAGACAAACGAAGGATGAGCATATTCAGGATCAAAATCAGGTTTATGGCTATTGACAAAACTGTTATTGATCTCCGAAAAACCGGTTGTGGCAGAGTACTCCAAAGATTTTCGCAGATCATGCTCAGAGAAATCAGCAATGAAGACATTAACCGGATTTTGTGCTGCCACCATGCTGCATAGTCCCACTATCAGGGTGATAAAAGTAAAGAAAAACCCCTGAATACGAAAACCGATTGAAAAGCAACGCTTATTCGTCATTTTTCAGAAAGACAGGAAAAACCAGGTATTTAGTGACTATAACCCTAATGTACAAGTATTTTCGGAAAATAGATAACGGCTTGTATCAGTCACAAGCTGGCTCTTGAAAAATTTCTTCAGAGAGAAGCCGTCGGAATATTCAAAAGATCCTCAGGTTTTTCGAAAAGAAAATCGGGAGCAAGCTTTTGCAGAGCATGACGATCATTCAAGCCCCAGGTAACGGCGCCAAAACCGGTCCCGACAGAGCGTGACGCCTGCAAATCCCGGATCTCATCGCCGATATAGAGTGTTTCATGGGGATCCATGCCACTTTTGGCCAGGAGATTGCGCAACTTGTTGTCCTTTCCGAAAAAGGATGTCCCGCAACGGTACCAGGTGAAATAACCGGCGGTTTGATCCCCAAAAACATGACGTATATTTTTTTCGGCGTTGGAGCTTAACACCGCCATTGCAATATCCGACCGGTAGAGGGCTTCAAGGATCTCCTTCATGCCCGGAAAGAGATGTAATGAGTGAATTTGACGATTCATCTCCTTTCGCAGATGCGCCGTGATTAAAGGCATTTTCCACAGGGGTATATCAAGCCGGGACAGCATCTCTTTTGGCTGAAGTCCGCGCAGCTGTTCCCGTTCTTCCGGACCGGGGTATCGGAATTTGAATCGCCTGGCGGTTTCCGGCAGGACACCTGCCACCCACCCGAGCGTGTCGGCCAGGGTTCCGTCGAAGTCAAATATCAGGAAGCGATATGCCATGAGTCAGAGGATGCGTTTGTGTTATATTTCATGTTCTTGTTGCCAAGATTGCCTATATTATCGACTTAATGGCTTTCTTGCAGCACGAATCATGAAACGACAGGTGAAAAGATCAATAATTTTGATAAGAATTGATCGTCTTTTTTACCATTTCTGACTTCCCGGCCTGAAGGATACTCCCGAAGACGTGTTAATCCGCAACCCTTATATCTCATTGAGAGGCACTGCTGTTTTTTGCCGGGCACTCCTGTGCCTGGTAGTCCTGTTCCGGATTCCTTCCTTTGCAGAAGCCGGGATGAATGACAAGACAGGGTACGATTTGCATTTCTACTATTTGTCCACGCCGGAAGGTCTTGCCCAGCACTCTGTCCATGCCGTTGTGCAAGATTCCGACGGCTTCATGTGGTTCGGAACGCAAAGCGGACTCAACCGTTATGATGGCTACGAAATGGCCCTGTATCGCTTCGAAGCCAATAATCTGAACAGCCTCGCCGACAACCACGTGGCTTCTCTTTTTGTCGATAGCGAGAATCATTTGTGGATCGGGACCGTTGGCGGAGGTCTGCACCGGTATGATCCGGACCTGGATCACTTTCTCCGCATCCAGGGGATTGAGGATGATCCTGCCACACTCAGTGACAACAGCATCTGGTCGATAACAGAATGCCGCGACGGCTACTTGTGGATTGCGACCAGCTATGGCCTGAACAAAATGGACCGGAAGTCATTTATAGTCAAAAAACGTTTTTTTCAAATACCCGGTGATGCCGCCGGCGATACAGCCGATGATCTCTCCGGTCAGACGACCGGGTTGAGTTCCAATCAGGTCAACGTGGTTTATGCCGACAACCGGGACAATATCTGGATTGGAACATCCGAAGGACTCGATCGCCTGGACCGGGAAAAGGGTCTGGTACAATACTTCCTGCAAAAAGATCCTTCCCTTCAAGAAATCACGGCACTCAACGAGCCGGTTTTTGTCACATCGATTCATGAGGATCATGAAGGGTTTGTATGGGTAGGTACCGAAGGTAAGGGGCTTTTGCAGTTTCGTGAAGATGAGAGTCGTTTCGTGTCACACCGGCATGATCCGGAAGATCCCTCAAGTCTGGCGGAAAATCTTGTTTACAGCATATTTGAAGATGCACGGGGTATGCTTTGGGTGGGTACCGGATCGAAGGGCCTAAGCGTGTATGACCGGAAGAGCAATCGTTTCGAAACCCTGCAGCCTGACCCGGATAGATCCCTTGGCCTGAAAAGCAGCAGTGTTGTAACCATCTACGAGAGCAGAGATCAAGTCCTCTGGTTCGGGACCTATGCCGATGGAGTTGCTTTTCTGGACCGGGACATTTGGCTTTTTCCCGGGTATTCCGGACAGTTTTTTCGGCAAAACGGATTCGAAAGCAGTGCGATACGCGCTTTCGCCGAAGATCCTGCCGGACAATTCTGGATAGGTACCGATGGGCAGGGATTACTGCACTTTGACCCGGAAAACGAGACGCTGCAAATCTATGATAAGGATCTTGTCTGCCCGATAGAAAGGACGCTCTCTTCCCCATCGGTTCTGGCCCTGCTTGCCGAAAGGGATCATTTGTGGATCGGAAGCTACGGTGGGGGGTTGAGCCGGATGGATTTGAAAAGCGGGTGCTTGCACCATTTTCGCCATGAACTGCACAATCCCGAATCGCTGAGCAGCGATGATGTCTTTGGACTTTACCGTGACCGGTACGGCGATCTGTGGATTGCCACCAACGGCGGCGGCCTTAACCGCATGATTACCGAAACCGAAACGATCATTCGTTATATGGTCGATCCGGATAATCCCCGTGCCATCAACAATAATGATGCGAGGTCGATCTTCGAGGATCGCCACGGGAACCTTTGGATCGGTACCTATTCCGGCCAGCTGACTCTTTTTGACCGGGAAAAGGAAGCATTCCGGTTTTATGATATCAATCATGGCCAACCCTATTATGCCAGTGTGATCCAGGTGTTTCATGAGGACCGTCAGGGGCGCTTCTGGCTGGGGACACGGGGTGGCGGACTCAAGCAATACGACCGGTCCCGGATGGAAATTGTCCGTGCCATTTCCGTTGACCAGGGTCTGCCGGACAACCTCATTAACGGCATCGTCGAAGACCGGGGAGGTATCCTGTGGCTTGCCACAGAAACCGGTTTGTCACGGTTCGACCCGGATGTGGGCCATATCCGAAATTATGGGACATCGTCGGGCTTGCCACGCGGCACCTTTGAACCGGGATCATTTCTGCCGGCATCCGACGGATCGGCTCTTTTTGGGGGAAGCAACGGTTTTACACGGTTTTTCCCGGATCAGATTGAGCTGGGCAAGACGGGAAACCCCGTGGTCTTTTCGGCTCTTTACATCAACAATTCGCCTTTGAGCGTTGCGCCGGATTCCCGGCTTGAACGCCACATCAACCGGACCGACCGCCTGGTTCTTTCGCATGATGCCCTGATGATATCTCTTCGTTTTTCAGCGCTCAATTTTTCAGCAGTTCGCAACAACCGGTTCGCATACAAGCTTGAGGGATTTGATACCGACTGGAACTACGTCGGAACTCAAAGATCGCTTACCTACACGAACCTCTCCCCCGGAACCTATCGCCTGCTGGTCAGGGCCACCAACAACGACGGATTGTGGGCCGGTGACGTCCGTACCATGACCGTGACCATACGACCGCCATTCTGGAAAACAGCCTGGTTCCTTGGTTTTTCGGGTTTGCTGACGGTTGTTCTGCTGGCCGGGGCCTACAACTACCGCGTCTATGCCATCAAAGAGAGAAGCAGGCTCCTGGAAGCATTGGTCGAAGATCGGACGCGCGAGCTGGCGGAGATCAATCGGACCAAAGACAAGCTGGTTTCCATCATAGCCCATGATTTGAACAACGTCTCCTTCCGGATTATCGGGTATGTCCAGCTTATCATGGATGCCCTGGAAGAGAACAGCCTGGAAGATGCTCAAGAGTTGGGCAAGGGTCTTTTCAAAACAACGACCGGCTTTTCTGACATGTTGAAAGAGCTGCTTGTATGGGCCGGTGCACAGGCCGGAAAGGATACCTTCCGTCCGGAAAATATCCGCCTGGCAGAAGTACTTATGGAGCAGGTCCGGCGTGATCATCCGAAAGCGGAAAGCAAATCCATACGCCTGGTTCTCTCCATCAGAAAAAACCCGGATATCATGGTCTATTCTGATCCGGTCATGCTCTCCGCCATACTGAGGAACCTGATTGACAATGCCCTGAAATTTACCGCCGAAGGGGGGCAAGTCGAGGTGTTCTACAAAGTCAAAGAGGGAAGAGTCGTGGTTTCGGTGAGGGACAACGGTATCGGTATGGAACAGGAGCTGGTTGACATGATCCTCCATTCCGGATCGATTCATTCCCGCAAGGGCACGCTCAATGAAAAGGGCATTGGACTGGGACTGACACTCACACGTGATTTCATAGAAAAGAATGGCGGTGTGCTGACAATTTCAAGTACACCGGAAAAGGGCAGTACTTTTTCTTTCAGTTTGCTGCCCGGTAAAGAGCCATGAGGGTTCATCCGCTTTCATGTTGGCCCTGATACAACATCACCGAACAAATCATAGGCTTCGGCATCAGTGATTTCTACATCGCGGAACTGACCGGGTGCAAGTTCGGAAACCGTACCGGCCTTCCGTTTTCCGGCGCGGATAATGACCTCATTGTCTACTTCCGGAGTATCCCATTCGGTGCGACCGAATGCCTGTCCGTCTTCAACCCGGTCGATCAGAACAGGCAGAACCTGTCCGATGAGACCAAGGTTATGCTCCAATGAGATCTCCTGCTGTATGGCCATGAGGGTTTGCACCCGGCTCTGTTTTTCACGGGTGGAAACCGGGTCACCCAGCTCCCATGCGGCGGTTCCCTCTTCCCGGGAGTAGGAAAAACAGCCCAATCGTTCAAAACGGGTTTCCCGCACAAAATCCAGCAGCTCTTCGAAATGCTTTCGGGTCTCGGCAGGGTATCCGGTTATCAGAGTTGTTCGAAGGCGGATTCCCGGCACCTCGTCCCGGATTTTCCGGATCAGATCCCGCAGTTTTTTCCCGCTGATGCCCCTGCGCATGGACTTGAGGACATCGGTGCTCACATGCTGGACCGGCATATCCAGGTAATTGCAGATATTTTTTCTTTCGCGTATGACCGGCAGGATATCCATGGGGAAGCGGGTGGGATAGGCATACTGAAGCCGTATCCAGTCAAAACCGATATCCGATAA
>SLHZ01000059.1 GCA_007135895.1 Balneolales bacterium
GGCGATGTTGAACCAGAGGGTGGCCAGGACGCCGTCCCGCTCGGTCCGCGCGGAGAAGATGCGCTGCGCCACGTACCCGCCGCCGCCCGGCTCCGCCCCCGGATACCAGGCCGCCCACCACTGTACTGCCAGTGGAATCAGAAAGATACTCAGGAAAAGCTCAGGCTGGGAAATACTCGGGACCAGGCTCAGCTTGTCAGAAACATTGGGGTGGGAAAAAAGCTGGTTGAGTCCGCCGATTTCCGGTGAACGGACCACAAAAACAGCGGCCACTATAGCACCAAACATCGCAAAACTGAACTGGAACAGGTCGGTCCATAAAATCGACCTCAATCCCCCAAGTCCGCTGTAAAAAACAACGATGACCGCGGCAATAATCAAAGCCGGTGCCGGTTGCAGGCCCAGCATAGCTCCTGCAATTTTTATAAAAGCCAGCGATACGCTGGCGATAACCATCACGTTGAAGAAAAATCCGAGGTAGATGGCCCGAAAACCGCGTAAAAAAGCGGCCATCTTTCCGCTGTACCGCAATTCATAGAATTCCAGGTCCGTCATAACCCTGGAGCGGTTCCACAGCTTGGCATATACAAAAACCGTCAGCATGCCCGTAAGCAGAAAGGCCCACCAGAGCCAGTTGCTGGCAACCCCGCCGGTACGCACCATGTCTGTCACGAGATTGGGTGTGTCTGCCGAAAAGGTGGTCGCCACCATCGATACCCCAAGGAGCCACCAGGGCATATTCCGTCCGGAAAGAAAAAACTGTGCCGTATTGCTGCCCGCCTGACGTGAAGCGAGGTATCCTATGGATAACAATACCACGAAGAAAACGACCAGTATGGCCCAGTCTATAGCCTGTAAGATCATGAATTCGCAATTGCGTAATAACTGTAAACTGCCGGACAGGGTGCCAATATAAGGCAGAATGACGATTATTCACAGTAGAGATAATCCAGAGACAACCTGCTATCGAACCAGGGTCATCTTTTTCACCGCTTTCAATCCACCGGCATCCAGACGATACAGATAGATCCCACTTGCAAGACCGGTATGGTTCTGCATATCAAAGCGTATTGTATGATGACCCTTATCCAGAAAACCATCATGAAGCACGGCCACGCGCCGGCCCGTCACGTCAAAAAGCTCCAGCTTTGCAGGTCCCGGCTCCGGCAGTGTAAACGCAAGGTTCGTTTGCGGATTGAAGGGATTGGGATAGTTTTGATACAAACGAAAAGCAAGGGGCTGATCGGGGGGATCTTCCGTCGTCACACCGGTCATCACGCGCACGGTGTCCATCGGCTGGTGACGGAAACCCATCTTTTTTTCATCTAGCTCCAGCGCCGCCACCCTAAAATGAAGGTATCCTTCTGCCACCGGTTGAAAACGCAACCGAAGCATATGATCCGGATCATGAACAGCGTCTGAGTACTCCTGCCCGCTGCCAATAGGTCGGGAGCCCGCATAAGCCAAACGAAGACGGTTTTGAGCGAACTCTTCGGCCCAGCCATGAACAGACTGTTCTTTTGCAGGTACAAACCAGTCCAAAAAAAAGATCTCGGGTGATTCGCCACCTCCCCCGGGCTGGGTAAAGTAGTCCACCTCCAGATCCAGATAAAAGGAATGCCATAACGAGTCCGATGCCCCCGGAACGGAGAGAAAAAGATCGAGAGGTTCATCGGGCAGGGGAATGCCGCCCGGCGCCAAAACATCCAGAGTCGTTTCAAGCGTGTCGGCAAGGATCTTTTCAACACTGGCATCAACCCTATGCGGGTATCGCGACACGCCCGGAGACCAGCCGGGTGCTTTCCAACCGCCCTTTTTTGACAGATGAGGCGACTTTGCATTCCATAGTGCCAACGTCTCGACAGCAGCAAACCGGCTCCACTCCGGCCCCAGGCCATTCCCGTTCAAATCTGTCGGAAAAAAAACAGAAGGCTGTGGCGAGCCCGATCCGGAGGTGTGCATGGCGGATAAATCCGGTCCCGGAGCAGCCTCAGCCAGCTCTGTGATAACGTCGTCACCATTGGAATCCAGTACACGGAATATCCAGGAAGCATCGTAGGGAGAAAGCGAGCCGTCGCCGGTGACATCAGAGACAAATCTTTTAAACCCGCTCGTCGGAACCGGGCTCAGCCGGTAATCGAGAATCCACTGGGCATCATCCATATCGGGTGTGCCATTCCCGAGAACATCCCCATAGGTAAACCGCTCGACACCCGACCCGGAAGCGGCAAAAAACTGATGGTGCAACCCGTCGGTAACCGCACTGTTGACAATCACCGCCCCCAGCCACTCCACCTCCTCCCAGTCTACCGGCAAGCGCATTTTTTGCATTTTTTGATTCCCGGAGGGTATAATATACTCCTGAAGGGTTCCGCCGGTTTTTCGGACCAGCAGGCCGGTTCCGGCCCCGGTTTGGTTATTGAAAAAGACCAGCGCGACCGGTCCGGTTTCTTCCATAGCAACATCACCGTATTCATAATAGCGGGCCGCCCGGAGCGGAACGGTCGTTTCACCCCATGGGCCTTCGGGCAGTTCGCCAAATGTCTGTACCGTGACCGCATCGGGATAATTAAGCCGTTCGGAAAAACCGTATCCCTGCTGATCCGGCGTACCATTTCCCATGGAGCGGCTTCCCGAGGCCAGGTGCCACAAGTGGTTCCGGATCAACTCTGTTTCAAAATCCGTTGCTCTGCTTTGCAAAGCAATCTGCATGGCCGAAATAAAGGGCATGTAGTGGTAGCGTCCAATCTGGTCCCAGGCTTCCACCCAAAAGTCCATCCCGAAGCGTTCGGCATAAAACAGCATCCAGGTGACATGACTGTAGGAGTCGTTCACACGGGAATAGGCGGGGATGCTGTATTCCGGACGGTGGAACAGGGAGGCTTGTAAGATAATGTAGTTATAGTAGTCATTAACCTCCGGATAGACGATGTTTTCCATCATGGTGGCATCCATTTCCACCCAGGCCCCCCGGCCGGCGTCGCCCCGCATGCAGTTGGCGGCATACTGGA
Source organism: Balneolales bacterium (assembly GCA_007135895.1). GTDB lineage: Bacteria > Bacteroidota > Rhodothermia > Balneolales > Natronogracilivirgulaceae > SLHZ01. The sequence continues at coordinate 3,012 of SLHZ01000059.1, forward strand.
TCACATGCTTGAGTTCGTGGGCAATGGTTGCCTTCAGGGCTCCGCGAACATGGCCATCCGGATCGGAATTGGGCGGAAATCCTTCAAAGTTTGGATGCACGAAAAACTCGAATGGTGCACTGCTTCGAAACCCGCCATAAACCCCACGATTCTCGAAATGGATGGTAATAACCGTATCCTGCCAGCTGCCCCGTCGGTTAAAGCACTCTCCGCTGCCATGGTTAACGGTCGGATCCACAAAACCCAGGGAATCCACCTGCACATGAAATGCAAAATCGGCATATTGCGCCGTCCACTCCACATAGTCCGGGATCCCTGTACCGCTGGAATCGTGAAGGGGAACAGCATCGCTTCCCCCGGCAGCATACAGAATGCGGAAGCGGCCCGAGGGAGAATAATAGGGCGGCTCCAGGTCCGCGACTGACGGGGCTTCGAGCATCGCCGCCATGGCTTCACGGGCAGCCGGAGAGAGCAGGTCGCCAACCTCCTCGTAGAGCTGAATATACGGAGTCAGACAGCGGATCGGCGCATCACCGGAATCGCCGGGCTCTCCAAAGAGATTCTCAAGCTCTGCCGCAACGGCACGACGATCCGGTCCCGGAGTTGGAGCTGGAGGCGGGGCTTGAGTTTGAACCTGAGTATGAACCTGATTTTGTGTTTGAGTTTGAGTCTGAGTTTGAGCCTGAACAGAAACAGCCGGCACAAGCCAAATAGCACCGAATGCCAGGGCCCCGGCCAGGGCCGCCCGCGACCCAATCATAAACCATTTCGGGATGTTCATAAACCGATTAACGTAATTTTTCCTGTTTTATTCGCGCTATTTGTTCTGAGCCGGTAGATATACACACCGCCGGACAAGCCTGCAACGTCTAGTGGTGCCTCATAGAATCCTGGATCTGCCTCCCGGTCAAAGAAACGGTATAGCTTCCTTCCGGTGAGATCGTAAATGGTGATGGTCACCTGCTTGCGTTCGGGTATACTAAAGGGAACCGTTATTGGAATCATCGAATGGCAACACAAATAAAAGATAAACCTTAAATTAGCATTCTGCACGGGCATAACCAACCCGTCGGACATGTCCCAAACCATCGACCGGAACCATGGACCGAAACGATGGGCCGGTACCATGGATCGAGAATCGAACCCCCGATTACAACCATTAATTGACCCACGTTTTGTCAGAGCATCCGTTAAACAGAGCGCGCCTCGGCTATTTTCCCGGTGATGAGATTCTTTCTTTATCCGGTTTTGACAAAGTAATCTCGCGCCCGGTACGGCTCGTCGCTCCATATGCCGGAACTGTTAATTGCCGTGTCCGGCCGGAGGAGGAAGGGCTTCCTGTTGAAACCTTCCTGCACGGGCGCTTTCCTTTCAGGGACCCGGAAGAGTGGAAACGACGCCTGCTGAAGGGTTGGATCTCTCAGGGACAACGAATACTGAGGCCCGGCGACCCTGTAACCCGGGGGTCTCCGCTGGCCCTTTTTCATCCGGAAAAATCCGAGCCCTCTGTTCCGGATGAAATCGTGCTTCTTGGTGAAACCACCGACTATCTTCTTGTTTACAAACCGGCCCCCATGCCGGTTCACTCCGGCGGCCGCTACAACAAAAACACCCTGCTTTCCATCCTCTTGCAGCAGAACCGGCCAACAGCCCGGAACGCGTCGCTTGTCTGTTCCGGACCTGATACTCTCAAAAACTACAGCAGCAAACCCCAAAACAGATTGCGTGTAATTCACCGGCTTGATTCCGTCACATCGGGAATTGTCATATTCGGAAAAACAGACACGTTTACCCAAAAAATGCACCAGGCATTTGCCCAAAGACATCTTCGAAAAAAATATCTGGCACTGGTCCGAGGCGAGCCCGACTCCGGGGATGTTGCAATTGATACACCAATCAAAAGAAAAGAGGGGCTTGTTTTTGAATGCTCGTCATCGGGAAAACCGGCACTAACCCGATTCCGGGTAGTTGAAAAAAAAGCAGGCAAGAGCGTAATTATGTGTCTTCCCGAGACGGGAAGAACCCACCAGATTCGCCTGCATTTACGTGAATGGGGCTATCCTGTTATTGATGACCCGGTCTACGGAGCGGAACCATATGTCAATACTCCGGAAAAGAAAAACAGAATATTGCAAAGGCATGCCATTTCGTTACTATTTTACAGACTCGAAGTTCCCGGTGATGATCTCTTTTTTGATTTGTTTTCCATGCGCGGATATCCGGAGAGTGTTGTTTCACACCTGTGATGATATTCCGGGTCTTAAATATGCAACAGACTTCATATCTTGTTGTAAGACTCTGTTCCACAAAGAACTTTTGTAACCTCTTTTCCGTATCGTGCCTACAGCCCCAAAGCCACCGCTTTTTTTTGATCAGGCTTTTTTGCTCCTCAACGTAATGAAGCCGTCTTCCCGCTTACATTTCGGCCTTCTTGTGCTAGTTCTGTTTTTCGGAGCCTGCTCTGTTTTTGAAACCCGGGAACCGGAACAGCCTGGAACCACAACCGTGCCGGTCTTTATCCAGCCCGACAGACCCCGGGATGTTGTGGAGAACCTGATCAACGCCGTCAGGGCTCTGAACCTGGACAATTACCGGCGCTGCCTCTCCCGCGAGGACTTTCGGTACGAGCCTTCCCTCCCGGCTCAAAGCAACAACCCCGATATCTGGGTGGGATGGGGCTTTGCCGAAGAAGAGGTATACTTCAACAATATGAGGGCGGAATCAGAGGGCTTGACGGGCCACAACCTTCGATTTGAAAACGCCTCTGATGTTTCAATCCCACCCGATGAACATAGGTATGAAGCCTCATATGTCATACAAGTCGAACACAACCGGCAGGGGCTCCCAAAACAGGCATCCGGGCGGCTTCGTCTTACCATGAAGCAGATGGATGACGGACAATGGTTCATCATACACTGGAATGATGCCGACGGCAACAGCGACTTCACCTGGAGTGACTACAGGGCCGCTTTTCTGCAATAGTAGCCTTTAAACTCGCAGCAACAGCCCGGGTTGATGGCCTCTTGGCCATGTATTCTTCTGCTGATCCGATTACTTCGCCGTCAGAAAAGCCCGGGCAATACGCTGAAATCTGTCGGGTTGATCCAGAAAAGCATAGTGTCCGGCATGATCTATTCCCACCAGCGCTCCATTTGCAAGTCCTTTTTCCATTCGCTCAGCTTGATACCAGGGCGTGGCTTCATCCTTCTTGCCCCATAGAAGAAGGATTTCGTGTGGTATCTCCGGCAAACAATGATCAAAATGCTCTGAAACCGTTTTTACAAATGTTTCACGCATGGCCCCGTCCAGTTTCTGATAGTCTGAAGATCCCAGCGATTTCCACACGGTGGTAGATCGAAGCC
>SLHZ01000237.1 GCA_007135895.1 Balneolales bacterium
GACACCGGCCGCCAGGTTTCGGTGAAGTACCCGGGCATTGGCCCTCAGGACCGACCGGTCGTTTTCAATGCGGGAATGATAAAAAGGAAAAGCACCCATAAAAAGACGCTCCAAATTTTCTGTTATCTGTTTTGCTCCGGATCCTCCGGACACTCCCGGCCGGATTCCGGTCTCATCTTCAAATCGCTGCTTGCCATTTTAAAAAATGAACCGGGGGGAAAACCCGCTTTCTTGTGCTGCCATAGCCAGAATCGGATTTCATGGGCATCGCTCATCCCGAGTATTTCCCCTCTGTCAAGCACCGGAATATAATCTGCTTTCGGGATATTTCCCGGATGAAAGGTCTTCTCGTCGGAAATATCGACATATGATCCATCGTGAACGGGCTCATAGAGATGCTCGATGGACTCATCTTCATTCGGAATACCCGGCAGTTTCCTGCCCAGAACTACCGACTCAAGCGCACCCTCGCGCCCAACCGGAATAATGGCATGAGAGACATATTTCCGGTCCATCCTGTTTAGCTGGCGGATTACGGCGACAGGCGAACGCTCATCATCAATCCGGAAAATCAGATCTTCGAACCTTGGCTGGGAAATAAGCTCATCTCTTCCCACATAAGCCGTATACCATAAATAGACCGCCAGAAGTGCTATCCAGACTGCCGTCGACCAACCGTCGGTCCATGCAACCACAAGAGCTGCAATCAGTATGAGAAAAATAAAACCGATACTGATGTAGTAGGCCAGAATGGAGGCGCCATAAAAAAACCTGCGATGCCGCCAGAGAAGGGCACGCAGGGCGCGTCCTCCATCCAGCGGAAATATCGGCAGCAGATTGAAACCGCAAAGCAACAGGTTCATGTAGACGACAAACTGAAGAACCAGGTAGACTCCGCCGGAGACACCTTTCAGAGTACCGGCCAGCCACCAGGCCAGTCCGGCAAACATAAGTGAGGCCAGCGGGCCGGACAGGGCGATGATCAACTCTTCAGCCGGACGCGAGGGACGCTGTTTCAGCTCTGCCATGCCGCCAAAGAGATAGAGATGGATTCGTTCCAGAGGCAGCTTCTGCCAGCGGGCCGCCAGGGCATGCCCATATTCATGGACCAGTATCGACAAGGTGAGGAAAAGCGACGATGACACACCCATCAGCCAGTATACCCAGGTTGCCTGCGTAAACATGATTTGAGGATAGTAACGCTCACTCAGCACCCACGACATCAGTATGATAACCAGGGGAAGCAACGGGTCGACAGTGATTCGCATCCTGCCGAACCTCAAACCGATTTTTTTTATTCTGCCACTAAAATTCATGGAAACGATTCCGATTTGGGCACTTTTCGCTCAGAACCATCTTTTCTCACGGCGGATATCACGCAGGACTACCCGGGCCGCATTATGACCGGCCGCACCGAACACCCCTCCGCCCGGATGACAGGAGGCACTGGCAAGATAAAGGTTTTCCACCGGTGTTTTGTACCGGCTTATTTCTGGTGTGGGCCGGAACAGAAACATCTGGTCGAAAGTCATTTCCACATGCATCACATTACCCGAAGGCATGCCATGCTTTCTTTCAATATCCAGCGGTGTCTGAATATACCAGTCGATACGCTTGTCCTTCATGTTCGGAGCATAACGGGTCACCACATCATAGATTTTTTCAGCTTCCCGCTCACGTATGTCATCCCAGTGCTCCCCATTGCCCAGTCTGTAAGGATGCCACTGCGCCCAGGCATAAAGAAGATGACGGCCCTCCGGTGCCAGTGTGGGGTCGATCCGGGTGAAAGTCATGGCCAGCACGGAAGGCTCCACTGGAGGCCTGCCTGCCATGAAATCACCCATGGACCGATTCATGTAAGCCCGGGAAGGAACCAGAAGCTGAAGACCATTATGGATCAGCGGATCATCCGGACATGAGGTGTATACCGGGAGTTCCTCCACCGCACACCGGATAACCATGCCAAAACCATTACCGGTATTTATATGTCCCACACGCTTGAAAAGCTTTGGCGAAAGATGTTCCGGGCCAACAAGATCGAGCATGGTGGTTTGCACATGGGCATTTGAGACCACGCGTCTGGCCGCCAGTTCACGGCCTGATGCCAGCCGAATACCGGCTGCCCGGGACCGGTTTCCGTCACTTTGGACGATAATCTTTTCTACCGGTTCATCGAGTATGATCTCACCTCCATGATCCTCGAGCATGCGCGCCATGGCACGGGTGAGCATGCCGCTTCCGCCCCGGGGCCGCTTGCCTCCGCTCTCGTGCAGCATGGCCTGCCAGCCAACAAAATCAGCCGTTGCCGTCTGATCTGGCATCGGTCCCGACTGGGCGGCAAACCAGAGCAGTGCCGTCTTGACCGATTCATTTTCAAAATATTCATCAACTACCTGGCCATAACTGCTCAGTATCTTGCGGAGTCCGTCTGTCTGCTCCCCTTTGCGAAAGATTGAACCATCACGCAGCTGCCTTTTGAACATCTCCCGAAAAACCCCGCCAGTGGCCGGAGGTATCATGAAAACCGATAGCACCCCCTTGTTGATACGCTTCCAGAAATCAATGAAATGCCGATACGCCGCAGCATCAGCCGGAGAAACCGCTGCAATGGAGTCCATGGTCTGCTCCACCGACCTGTGAAAGTGGATCACGCCACCGCCCGGAACGGGATAGGACATGAAAGGATCCATTTCGATATATTCGAGTCCATACGACTCCAGATCCAGATCCCTGATCACCGGTGTCTGGTGAATCATGAAGTGCGCCGACGAGCCCACATCAATCTGATATCCCTCCGGCGCCTCGTCCGATTGAAACATCGGTTCCGTGCAGACAGCGCCACCCAGGGTATCCCGCCGCTCCACGACACAAACCTTGTGGCCCGCCTTGGCCAAATAACAGGCGGCGGTCATGCCGTTATGACCAGACCCAACAACAATCACATCATACATGAAACACCTCCGTTATTCTTGCACATTTCCGTGTTTTGGCACATCTCCGTGTTTTGGCACATCTCCGTGTTTTTTGCGAACCTTCGTTATTTGTGCGAACCTTCGTAACTTTTGCGCACCTTCGTGTTTTTTTGCGCAGTGATGCCATAAAATGGTAAACAATCTTATAATTATCCCAACTTTTTTACAACGGATCCGTATACTCTACGGATTATCTTGTCAGATCCGCTTCTCGCGGACATACCTGATGAATTTTCCGGCAGGTTTCTTCGTTCAAAGAAAGTAAACTTCCTCTCATTATAACATATCTCCTGACATGGGTTTTTTAAAAACTTTCCTCGCCACATTGCTGGCTATTATGGCCTCCCTGTTCTTCCTGTTTATCATTGGCGTGATCATGGTGGTCTCATCACAGCGCGAGACAGAGCCCTACATCCGCAGTGGCTCGGTACTGGAAATCAAGCTGGGTAATACGCTCCCCGAACGCCCTCCGCAGGACCCCTTTTCCCTTCTTTTCAGTGATCCGAGGCATCAGCCGGTTACTCTGAGCGGACTCAAGGAAAACCTCGAAAAAGCCGCTGTTGACGATCGTATTGAGGGCCTTTGGCTCAAGATGAACAACATTTCTGCACCCTGGCCCACTCTGATCGCCCTGCGTAATGAAATGCTGGCCTTCCGTGAAGAAAGCGGAAAATTCATCTATGTAACCACCGATGATATTGGTTTCAACGAAAGCAGCTATTTCCTCGCAACCGCCGCCGATTCCATCTTCTCCCCACCCGAAACTTTTTTTGAATTCGACGGTTTCTTCATTCAGGCCATCTTTTTCAAAGATATGCTGGACAAGCTGGGTATCCAGGCTCAGGTATTTCAGGCCGGAGACTATAAAGGCGCCATAGAAGCTTTCAGCAGAAATGATTTGTCCCCGGAAAACAGAGAGCAGCTCCAGTCGATCATAGATAATGTGGCCGATCTTTTTCTCGAAGCGGTAAGCCAGCGCAGCGGTCATGACCGGAGCGAACTGGACCGCATGCTCAATGAGGCGCCCTTTTTCACAGCTTCTGCAGCCGCAGGGGCCGGTTTCATCGACCGCCTGATCTATCCCGAAGAGATGAAAGAACGTATTGAAAAAACGGTTCTCGATCTCGATCACCGGGAAATGCACACGGTTCCGTATCATCGCTACAACCGCGTAAGCCGTTCCGCTGCCGGCTTGCCCCGGATCCGGGAGAGCTATAAAATTGCCGTCATCCATGCCTCCGGTGATATTATGCCCGATTTGGACAGCCCGGGTTTCACCTTCCTTGATGAAGAAAACATCACGGCCGGCAAACTCGGCGAACAGCTCAAGGAAGCTCGTGAAAATGACGATGTGAAAGCCATTGTACTCCGCATCAACAGTCCCGGCGGATCTGGTACCACTTCGGACCTGATCTGGCATGATCTTCGCAAAACAGCGGAAGTCAAACCGGTTATCGCCTCTTTCGGCCCCCTTGCCGCCAGTGGAGGATATTACATCGGCATGGCAGCCGATACCATCGTGGCTTCCTCCCATACCATTACAGGCTCCATCGGGGTCTTTGGCATGATGCTCAACGCCCGGGAACTCCTCAATGAAAAAATGGGTGTCCACTATGATGCCGTGACTTCTCACGATCAATCTCTCTGGATTTCCATTGACAGGCCCATGAGTGAAACCGGCCAGCAGCTGCTGCAGGGTTTCGTGGATGATTTCTATCAGGTTTTCATCGAAAGAGTTGCCCTCAGCCGCAACATGACTCCCGAGCAGGTTCACAAGGTGGCGCAGGGAAGGGTCTGGACCGGCTCTCAGGCACTGGAAGCAGGCCTGGTGGATCTGATCGGTGATTTGGATGATGCCATAGCCATAGCGGCTGAAAAAGCAGGGATTGAGAACTATACCATTGAATCCTATCCCAAGCCGAAAGGATTGCTGGAGCTGTTCTCTTCACCCGGTCAAAGCCAGATCAAGACACGCATTGCCCAGTCCGTGGCCCCGTCCATCGTCTCGGATCTGGATCGGTTCCAGCCTGTCATTGAAATGGCAAAACAGGAGCGCATGGCCATCATCACAAGACTTCCGTTTGATTTCAAAATTCAATAATAATCAAACCTCTTTGGCATTAAAGCGGCATACGGTTCATGAGAAATGACCATTTTCGAATGGAACAGCTAAGCGAGGGGATCTTTGAAATCACCCCGGCCGGTTCCATTCGCAAGATCAGGGATCTGAAGCTTCTGCATGAACTCAAAGGTCCCAGCCTGGTAGGACTTGACCCTGTTCTCATAGATACCGGAAAGGCGTGTATCCTTCTGGATGCAGGCCTGGGAATAGGTCTGGATTCGCTGGAAACAGACCATGAAACCTCCAACATCCTGACCAACCTGGAGATTTTCGGATACAAACCGGAAGATATCACCGATGTGATCCTGACTCATCTGCACTATGACCATGTGGCCGGCCTGAGCTTCACCGGAACCGACAACCAGGTCACCGCAACACTTCCCAACGCCCGGATACATGTCCAGAAAGCCGAGTGGGAAGCGGCACTCGACAGCATTCAGAATCACCAGGCCACACAGGGAATCGGATACGAACCCGACGATCTTTACCGTCTGGCAGCCGAAGACCGGTTCGTCTTTCTGGAGAAGGAAAACCAGGAGATTCTTCCGGGTATCACCATTATCCGAACCGGCGGACACAGTGCAGGACATCAGGTGGTTCGTATTCGGCAGGGGCCCCAGACCTCCTATTTCTGCGGCGATCTGATACCCTCAGAACACTTCCTGCAACCCTTTGCCATCGGAAAAAGTGACATTGAGCCGATCAAGGCCCGAAAAGCAAGAACACTGCTGATACAACAGGCATGCCGGGAAAAAGCCACCCTGCTGTTTTATCACTCTGTTTACAACAAAACAGGCACCGTGGTCAGGGACAAGCACCACCGCTTCATCTTTAAAAAATAGCCAGCCATCACTGATTCATCGACAGCAGGAACTCCTTGTTGTTGCGTGTTCCCCGGATTTTGTCGAGCAGAAACTCCATGGCCTCCTGGTTGCTCATGGTGGCCAGAAAGCGACGCAGCAGCACCACCTTTTCGCGCTCCTCTTCATTGACCAGCAAGTCTTCCCTGCGCGTCCCGCTCCGGAATATGTCCAGTGACGGAAAAATCCTGCGCTCCGAAAGACGACGATCCAGCACCAGTTCCATATTTCCGGTGCCTTTGAATTCCTCAAAAATGACATCATCCATCCTCGATCCGGTATCCACAAGGGCGGTTGCAACGATGGTGAGGCTACCGCCGTTTTCGATATTCCTGGCCGAAC